>NZ_JBFUIT010000071.1:0-15282 GCF_056401735.1 Luteibacter sp. P4_D7_3 | reverse complement strand
GGTGTTCCGGGGGCAGATAGATCTCGGCGGGCGGCAGCACCGGGCGCTCGATATCGTGTGCGCGTTGGTCGTAGCGCTCGGATGTCTGCGTCCAGAATTGCTCGGCCGCGTCGAGTACCCCGTCACCGAGGACGAAGAGAGCGTCGCCGGAGATGTAATCGAACAGCGTTTCCGTCACCGGGAAGAACAGCGGCAGGTAGTACTCGATGCCGCCGGGCGTCACGCCTTCCTTCATGTCCTGGTAGAGGTTGCACCGGCGTATGTCGATGGGAAAGCGCTCGCGCAGGTTGGCGCGGAAGTTCTTCGCGGCCTCCTCGGTCACCGGGAATTCGCGCGCGGGGAGAAGGTCGACACTATCGACCTGCTGTTGAGAGCGCTGGGTCTCGGTGTCGAAGGTGCGGATCGATTCGACTTCGTCGTCGAACAGCTCGACGCGGTAGGGCTCGTTCGCGCCCATGGCGAAGATGTCGATCAGCGCGCCGCGCACGGCGAAATCGCCCGGCTCGCCCACCTGGGGCACGTTGCGGTAGCCGGCGGCTTCCAGGCGGCGCTGCTCGGCGCCGATGTCGAGCTTCTGACCCTTGCGCAGGACCAGGCCCGAGCCGGTGATGTGGGTGCGTGGCGCAATGCGCTGCATCAACGTCGCCACCGGCACCACCAGCACGCCGCGCTTGATGCTCGGCAGGCGGTAGAGCGTGGCGATGCGCTGGGAGACGACTTCCGGGTGAGGGCTGAAGACGTCGTAGGGCAGGGTTTCCCAGTCGGGGAAGTGCAGCACGGGCAGCTCGCCGGCGAACACGGCCAGCTCGCTTTCCAGGTTGTCCGCACTGCGCGTGTCACGGGCGACCACGACCAGCAGGCCGTCGTGCGCCCGGGCCGCTTCGGCCACCTCCAGCGCCCATGAGGAGCCATGGGGCACGGCCCAGTAGCGGCGGGTCTTGGCGTTGGGAGGGAGCGGCGGGCGGGGAAGCGCTACAGGCATGAAGTCGGCTTGTCAGCTGCGGGCAAGCCGATGATTGTACTACCCGGGGACGAAGGGGTTGTGTGGGCTCAGTCGGCGATGTCCGGCTCGAAGAAGCTCCAGCGCACGTCCTTGAATTCCGCCTTGAAGTCGGCCTCGACGATGTTGATTGCCTCGATCATGGCCTTCGCCGTGGGCGCGGGAGCCATTTTGGCCTTGGTAGCCACCATGACGTCCGTGCCCATCTGCAGGGTCAGCAGGTTGTAGACCGAGTCGATTTCGGGGCGTGCGGCGAGGAAGGCGATCATCTCGGCCCGGCGTTTGGGCTCGACGCCCTGGCCGATCAGCAGGGCTTTCACCTCGCGGGCCACGGCGACGGCCACGACGATGAGAAGCACGCCGATGGCGATGGTGCCGATGGCGTCGTAGACCAGGTTGCCCGTGAGAATGGTCGCCACCACGGCCAGCATGGCCAGGCACAGGCCGATCAGGGCCGCGAGGTCTTCACCGAAGATCACCAGCAGCTCGCTGGCGCGGGTCTCACGGAACCACTGCCACAGGCCGCGTCCTTCGCGGGCCTTGTTCACTTCCTGCATGCAGCCATGCATGGAAATGCCCTCGGTAACGATGGAGAAGGCGAGCACGCCAACGGCGAGCCAGGGCCACTTCAGCGGTTCGGGGTTCGTCAGCTTATGCACGCCCTCGTACAGCGAGAACATGCCGCCGACGCTGAACAGCAGGATCGCGACGAGGAAGGACCAGAAGTACAGCGCGCGGCCCCAACCCAGCGGATAGTCCGGCGAGGGCGGCTGCTTGGCCTGCTTCATGCCGAGCAGGAGCAGCCCCTGGTTGCCGCAGTCGGCCGCCGAATGGACCGCTTCCGCCAGCATGGCGCCGGACCCGGTGAACAGGGCGGCGACCAGTTTGGCGATGAAGATGGCGAAGTTGGCTCCGAGCGCGAGAAAAATGGCGCGCTTCGAATCGGCGTGTCCCGACATGTGGTTCCCTGTCCCGGTGATCGATCGAAAGATCTTACCGTATGACGCCGACACCCAGGCCAAAGCTCACATTGGGATGGCCGCCGGACATTTCCTTGGCCGTCCATACGTGGGACTGGTTCACCGTGACGAGCGGGAAGGTGTAGTTGGCCTGGCCCACATTGCTGGCGCGCGTACCGTTGATACGCCCCGACACGGTAACGAGGCCGCCAGCCGGGTAGTCGAGGCTTTCGACATACCCAGGCATGGCTGCGATGAAGCGACCGTTACCGGTGTCGTTGGATTGCGGACGCTGCGAGCCGTCGAGCGGATAGGCCAGGATCTCGATTTCGCTGTGATCGGCGAAGTTACTCACCTTCACGATGCGACCGCCCCAGATCACGTCGGACGTGCCGTAGCGTTCCGGTTCGCGTGCCACTTGGGCGGGTGGCACGGCGACGTTGTTCGCCGTGGGCTTGTAGATAGGCGCAGGTGCGCAGCCGGCGAGGGCCAGCGTGAGCAGGGCGGCAGGGACAGCTAGACGGACGACGGTCGGGCGCATGAGTCAGCTCCTGGCAGGTAGCTGAACTTTAGCGCCGACGGACTGAACGGGGTGAGTGCGGAGCGTGGGGAGGTTCTTCATCCTTCCCTTCCTCGACCAGCCAGGTCAGCCGGTATTCGGACTCGCCCGGCTTACCGAGCAGCTTCGGCAGCATCCGCAGCGAATCGCGGATGGTTTCATCGATTTTCCACGGCGCGTTGATGATGGCGATACCCGTGCCGTTGAGGGTCAGCGGTGAATTGTCCGGACGGAGCAGCAGCTCGGCGACCAGCACGCGCTTTGCGCCGCATTTGGTCAGCCAGCGGTGGAACGGCTGGACGTGGCTGCGCACCTTGATCGGGTACCACACGGCGTACATGCCGGTCGGCCATTTCTCGAGGGAGGCCTTGAGCGTCTTCTCGATGATGCGGAACTCGGCTTCCTGGGCTTCGAAGGGCGGGTCGATCAGCACGAGGCCGCGCTTTTCCTTCGGCGGGACGAAGGCCTTCAGGGCCTCGTAACCGTCGCGCTCATGCACGTGGATGCGTTTGTCGTGATGGAACAGCTGGCGCAGGGCGCTGGATTCGTCGTTGCGCGTGTCGACCATCTGGGCGGTGTCGGTGTCGCGCATGAGGTGCGCGGCAAACCAGGGCGAGCCGGGGTAATAGCGCAGCGAGTCGTCACCCGGATTGCACGCGCGCACGATTTCCAGCCATTTCCACAGCAGCGGCGGCAGGCCGCTGGCGGTTTTGAGGATGTTGACGCCTTCGTCGGCTTCACCGGTCTTGCGTGCCTCATTGCCGCGAAGGTCGTAGCGGCCGCTGCCGGCGTGAGTGTCGATGTAGCAGAACGGCGAGGCCTTCTGCTTCAGCGAGTCGATCAAGGCCACGAGCACCATGTGCTTGAGGACATCGGCAAAGTTGCCGGCATGGTACGCGTGGCGATAATTCATCCCGCCAGTATAGCGGGGCCCGCCCTGTGGAGCCTGCTTCTCATGGGAGCCGCTCAGTACGCGAAGGTCACCCGCTTCTTCGCCGCGTCACCCTTCTCGATCCGGTCCAGCACGCCAATCGCGAAATCCGCGATCGAAATCCGGCTATGGCCTTCCGCATTCACCAGCAGCTGCTCGCCGCCGACGCGGAAACTGCCCTTGCGCTCGCCCGGTGCGATCTCGGCGGCTGGGCTGATATAGGTCCAGTCGATAGGGGCTTTGCTGGCGCGGAAGACGGCCAACGCTTCGATCTGTGCATTGGCCGAGGCCTTCCAGGCTTCCGGAAAGCCTGGATCGTCGATGACGCGCACACCGGGGGCGGTTTCCAGGCTGCCGGCACCACCCACCCAGGCGAAGCGACGTACGCCGGCCTTCGACAGGGCGTCCAGCAGTAGCGCGGCCTGACGGGGCACGTTGGCCGGGTCGGCGTGGTCGTTGAGGCTGGCGATGGCGGCATCGTTGCCGGGCAGGACGCTGGCATACGAGGACGGCTGGGCGACATCGCCCTTCACCACGGTCAGGGCGTCGTGCTTTGTGGCGAGCTTCGCCGGGTCACGAACCACGGCGGTGACCTCGTGGCCCCGGTCGAGGGCCTCGTCGAGGATGACGCTGCCAAGGTTGCCGGTGGCGCCGAACAGGATGATCTTCATGGGCGGTAGGCCTGCTGCAGGGAAAGGATGAGGCAGAGGATGCGCCTAAGATCGTTCCGGAAATACGCCTGTTAGCGCGATTCATCGTAAAGTATGGCTTTACTATCGACCCGACCGCATGGCTGCCGACGTTAACCTCAATCGCCTGGGTGTCTTCGTTGCCCTGGTCCGCGCCGGCTCGTTCACCGCGGCGGCCCGGCAGCTAGGGACGACCAAGGCGATGGTCAGCCAGCACCTGGCCAGGCTCGAGGAGGAGCTCGGCGTGACCTTGCTGGTGCGCAGCACGAGGAAGATGTCGCTCACGGACGCAGGTGAGCGCTTCCACGAAGACTGCGCTCGCGTGATGGCCGATGCCGAATCCGCCATCGCCCGCCTCGGCGAGTGCCGGGATACGCCGATGGGGGTGCTACGCGTCGCCGCGGCGGGCGACCACGGTCCGGCCATCGTCGCGCCGGCGTTGGCGGCCTTTGCCGAGCGCTATCCCCAGGTGAGTGTGGAGCTCGTGGTCGGCGACGCCATGGTCGACCTCATCGCCGAGCGTTTCGACCTGTCCATCCGGTTGGGCTGGCTGCGCGATTCGAGCCTGCGTGCCGCGAAACTGGCCAGTTTTCGCCAGTGCCTGGTGGCCTCGCCGGCCTATCTCGCCAAACACGGCACGCCTGGCACGCCCGCCGCGCTGGCGAGTCATCGATGGATCGCCCTGACGATCCTCACCTCGCCCACACGTTGGACCTTCACCGACGAGGGTGGCGTCGAACATCCCGTGCAGATGCGCAGCGCCGCGAGCGCCAACACCACGCTGGCGGCGCATGGTTTCGTCGTCGCGGGCATGGGCGTGTCCGTGCTGCCGGATTACGTGGTGAACGAGGACCTGGCGGCAGGGCGGCTGGTGTCCCTGCTCCCCGATTTCACGCTCCCCGAAGGCGGCGTCCATGCGGTCTATCCTGGGCGCCAGCCTTCGGTAAAGGTGCGGGCGTTCATCGACCTTCTCCGCGAACGTCTCAGGGGCTGACCGCCACGGCAGGGGCGTACAAGCTCGCGGCCCGCTGGCATGAAACCCTCTTGCCATCAACCAGCGAGGTAGTCGCCATGCGAGTTGTTGTTAACGGTACCGGCAAGGGATTGACGCTGTGAAGGCGGCATGGATTTCCGATGCGGCAGGTGGCGACCTCTCGATTTGCGTGGGTGACACGGAGGCTCCCGCACACGCCGACGATCGGCTCCTGGTCAACGTGGACGCCGTGGGCCTGACCTTCGGTGAACCCCACTGGGTGACCAACGGCACCATGGCGCTACCGGATGGTTCGAAGCGCCCACTACCGGTGATCGTCGGGCACGAGTTCGCCGGTCACATCGCTCACGTCGGTCGTGCGACGAAGGGTTTCTCGGTCGGCGACCGCGTCGTCGGACTCATCGACTTCTGGCGTAACGGCGCGGCAGCGGAGCAGGCGAGCGTCCTGCCGGGCGAGATCACACAGCTGCCCGATGCGCTCTCCGCCGTCGAGGCCGCGACCCTGCCGATTGGTGCGCTCACGGCCTGGCAGGCGCTGTTCGATTTTGCAAAGTTGAAAGCGGGCGAGACCGTCCTGATCCATGGCGGTGCCGGCGCGGTCGGCACGTTCGCCATCCAGATTGCCAAGGGCATCGGGGCACGTGTGATCGCCACCGCGCGCGGCAGCGAAGCCACCGGCCTGTGCCGTGAACTGGGTGCGGACGTGACGATCGATACGACGACAGAGCGTTTCGAAAACGTCGCAGGCCCGGTCGATGTCGTCTTTGACACCGTGGGTCACGACCTGCTCGAGCGTAGCTGGCAGTACGTCAAGCCAGGTGCGCGTCTGGTCACCATCTCGGGCGAAGCCGAGGATGCGCCGTCGCCGGAACGGGCGCAAAAGCTCGGCATCGAAGCCTTCTGGTTCATCGTCAAGCCCGATCCCGCGCAGCTCGCGGAGATCGTGCGCTGGGTCGCGGACGGACGCATCGTCGTGCAGGTGGATCGCGCCTACCGTCTCGACGAAGCACGGCAGGCGTTTCTCGAAGCGGACTCGCGGGCGAAGCGCGGCAAGACGGTGCTCACCGTGTAATCGCCACGTGGCGGGTCAGCTCATCTGGTCGCCGCGACGAAGGTTGATGTGCAGTGCCGTGGCGACGACCAGCATCGACTCGTCGTCGCTCGAGGAGGTGATCCAGCCGGCGGAAACATCGTCGTCCGCCTCGCGCGACCACAGGGTGTAGCCGTGCGGCTTGAGCTGATCGTAGGCGCGGTTGAAGATTTCAGCGGCGTCGATGTCCTCGTGATACTCGTCGTCGTCCGGGTCGCCGYCCCAGTCCATGCTGACGTCGTGGAAGCGTGACACCAGCTCCTGGAGCGCTTCGACCAGCGCGCGGGTGTCATCCGCATCCACTTCGAAGCTGGCGCGCCAGTCCGTTACCTGGCCGACCAGGCGAATGGGATCGTCGTCGCCCTGGTCCTCGACTTCGTTGCGATAGTCGCTGAACTGCTTCTTGGCGGCTTCTTCGTCGCCGGGGTTGATCATCAGAAGCAGCTGCCAGACGTGTTTTTCGACCGTGTCCTCGCTGTCGTCATCGTCGTAGTCGCGTTCTTCGTAGGATTCGTCGTCGTAGGAATTCATGGGGATTGGCCTGTGGGTCTGCGGACGAATGATCGCATTAATGGCGAGCGGAAGCGGCCATGGGGCGAATGGACGGCCATTCAGCGCAGTTGACAAACGTGCGACGCAGTGCAACAAATAACCCTCCAAGCCCTCTGCCAGGCGATCTACTCACCAGTGAACGCACTCAACCACAGCGCAAAGACCTCCCCGATGACGCTTGCGGCCATGCCGCACGGTTCGGTGGATTGCGCGTGTTGTTGTTGTCGACTGGCCTGAGTTTCGGCCCCGCGTCCGGCGTTTGACGCCCTGACGTAGCCACCGCGGCCCGCCCGCGGTTCTTCTCCCTCCCTCGTTCTTTCCGGTCATGCCCGATCGGCGTCGTGTTGCGCGTCGCCGGGGCGAGGCCGTCTTCCCACACCCGGCGCCCAGAGGCGTCGGCGTTCTGCATCGTCCCCAGGGGAACCACGTCCATGTTCGCTCTCGCTCCACGCCGCCGCACCCCGTTATTCGTCGCCGTCTCGCTGGTCCTCGCCGCCTCCGCGGCACCGGTCCTGGCACAGGACGCCGGTCCCGCCGATAAGCCCGAGCCTCCGAAGACCAGCCAACTGGATACCGTCATCGTCACCGGCACCCGCAGCACGGAACGCACCGTTTCCAGCTCGCTGCAGCCGATCGACGTGATCACGCCACAGCAGTTACAGCAGAGTGGCGCTACGCAGCTCACGGCCGCGCTCGCGCGACTGGTGCCCTCGCTGAGCTTTCCGCAGCCGACGACGATCAGTGGCGCGGAAGTGGCGCGCCCGGTGACCTTGCGTGGCCTCAGCCCGGATCAGGTCCTGGTGTTGATCGACGGTAAACGCCAGCACAGCGGCGCCTTCCTCAACCTCGGTGGCGCGATCGGTCGCGGATCGAATCCGGTGGACCTCAACGCCATCCCGATCTCGGCGATCGAGCGGATCGAGGTGCTTCGCGATGGCCAGTCGGCGCGTTATGGCTCCGACGCGATCGGCGGCGTGATCAACGTGATCCTGAAAAAGGGCGGGGAGGGTGGGCAGGTCACGGCAAAGTTCGGTGGCTATGACGCCGGCGATGGTCTGCAGCGACAGCTCAGCGCGGATACCGGATTCAAGATCGGTGACAAGGGCTCGATCCATGTCGCCATCGACACCCAGAACAACGACTACACCAATCGTGCCGGTCCCGATCAGACGCCCGCTGCCAAGGGCACGACGTACAACCAGAAGGTTTACCGCCTCGGCGATCCGGGCGTGCAGTCGAACAAGGTGTCCTTGACCGGCCAGTACGAATTCAGCAAGGCGGCCGAGGTGTACTTCGAAGCGCTGTACCGCCGTGATCGCGATGAAACCGCGAGCTTGTACCGGCATCGCGGCGATTCCACCAACGTGCCGTCGATTTACCCCGAAGGTTACCTACCGGTGAGCATCCCCATCGTCAACGACACGACCCTCACGGCCGGACTTCGTGGCGAACTCGGCGACGGATGGCATTACGACGTATCGGCGAGCCATGGTTCCAACGAATACGACCAGCGCAGCCATTCGATCAACGCCGACTGGTACAAGGCCTTCGGCTATACGCCGTTCTTCATCCAGGGTGCCGATTACAAGACCAACCAGCAGGTCGGCAATGTCGATATCAGCAAGGAGTTCTCGCCGTCGTGGCTGGCCAACCCAGTCAGTGTGTCGTTCGGTGTGGAATACCTGCGCCAGGCGTACAAAGTGACGCCGGGTGATGCCGTCTCGCAGTACGGTGCAAACGGTGGCATCACCGGTGATCTGCAGGGCAACTGGCAGCGCCACGACGTATCCGAATACATCGATCTCGAAACCAATATCACCGACCGTTTCGCACTGTCGCTGGCCGGTCGTCACGAGCAGTACAGCGACTTCGGTGGCACGACCTCCGGCTCGCTTTCCGGTCGCTTCGACTTCACACCCCGCGTTGCCTTGCGTGGCAGCATCGGTACCGGTTTCCGCGCGCCGACCCTGGTGCAGCAGCACTATGCCGACATTTCGCAGCAGCTGCAGGACCTCGGCCACGGCCAGGTGCTGGTGCAGTCGGGTACCTTCCCGGTGGACGCCCCGGCGGCAAGCCTGCTCGGCGCCGAGAAGCTCAAGCCGGAGAAATCGCGTAGCGCGACGCTCGGGCTGGTTCTCGAGCCGCTGACCGGCTGGAACGTGAGCGTCGATGCGTACTGGATCAAGATCACCAATCGCATCAACCTGTCGTCGAACATTCCGGTCAATACGCCGGCGGTCAATGCTTACCTCGTTGCCAACGGTGTCGACGCGAACTACCAGTCCATCCGTTACTTCACCAACGCCGTGGACACGCGGACCCGCGGCCTGGACTTCGTCAGCCAGTATGCCTTCGATTTCTCCAACGGCGATCGCCTGAACACCACCGTGAGTTGGGCGTACAACGAGAACGAGGTAACGAAGGTGAAGCCGAACCCGGCGATCCTCGACGAACTGGGTGTCGCGGTGCAGCGTGTGGAACGCCGCGAAAGGCTCGGCCTGCTCGGCGACACCAATCCCCGGACCAAACTGGATGTGGGCTTCGATTACCTGCATGGGCGTTGGGCAGGTCACGCTAACGTGCAGCGTTACGGCAACTACACCGTGTACAGCAACAGCGGCCCCGCGCTCGATCAGGACTTCAACCATCGCTGGACGCTGGATCTGTCGGCCGACTACAACCTGGACAACTGGACGTTCAGTGCCGGCGCGGACAACGCGTTCAATGCGAAGCCGGAGCAGGTCAAATACGCCAACTCGACCAACGGCAATTTCAAGTACAGCCTCTTTTCACCGCTCAGCTGGAACGGACGCTACTACTATGCCAGCGTGACCTACCGGTGGAAGTGATGACGATGAGAGTGCTGCTACCCGCCTTGCTGCTGACGATCGCCGCAGCGGTCCCGGCGCAGACGGCCGTGCCTGCCGCGCAAAGTGAACTCGAGCAGCGCGTGGATGCTTCGATCGCCACCGCGGACCTCGACGGCTGGCTGAGGCGCCTGACGTCGGCACCCAACCAGGTCGGCTCGCCACACGACAAGGAGAACGCCGACTTTATCGCCGCCAGCCTGCGCAATTGGGGTTGGCAGGTCGCGGTGGAGCAGACGCGGGTCCTCGTCGCGTATCCGACAGTGCAAAAGCTCTCCCTGCTGGGTACCGACAACTACGCCGCCGACTTCTCCGAGCCGGCGATTGAGGGTGACAAGGACACCGCCACGCGGGACGGCGTACTGCCCGGCATGGAGGCCTACAGTGCGGACGGCTCCGTGGATGCGCCGCTGATCTTCGTCAACGAAGGTCTGTCGAAGGATTACGACGAGCTCGCCAGGGCGGGACAGTCTGTCGAGGGCAAGGTGGTGCTGGTCAAGTCCACCGGCGCCGGCCGCTGGGTAAAGCCACGGCTCGCACAGCAGCACGGGGCTGTCGGCGTGGTGATCTATTCCGACCCGGACGCGGACGGCTTCACCAAGGGCGATGTCTACCCCGAAGGCGCGTGGCGTACACCGTACACCCTGCAACGCGGCACGCTCGGCATCGACAGCGTGCTCGACGCGAAGAGTGCGAGCACCTTCCAGGCAAGCAGGCATACGGACGACCTGCATCTTCCGGTCGTCACCATTGGCTATGGTGACGCGGAGCACTTCCTTCGCGCGCTCGGCGGTTCTGCCGTACCGAATCGTTGGCAGGGCGGCCTGCCGCTGACGTACCACGTGGGCGGCGATGCGAAGGTCCATCTTGAAGTGCGTTCGCCCTGGGAGTGGCGCACGCTTTACAACGTGATCGGCACGTTGCGAGGCAGTGAGTTCCCTGACGAGTGGGTGATCCGCGGTGTGCATCACGACGCCTGGGTGTTTGGCGCCTGGGATCCGCTGGCGGGCACCACGGCCTTGCTCGCCGAGTCCCGGGCGATCGGCGAGCAGGCAAAGGCCGGGCATCGGCCGCGACGCACGCTGGTCTTCGCCAGCTGGGACGGGGAGGAGCTCGGCATCCTCGGCTCCAGGGCGTGGACGGATCGCCATGCGGCGGAGCTCGCCCACAAGGCGGTGTTCTATCTCAACAACGACACCACGGGCAGAGGATTTCTCGCCACGGCGGGCGATCCGTCGTTGGCGAGCCTCGTGGACGGTGTCGCCGGAGACCTTCGCGATCCGGAAACCGGCGCCACGGTGCAGGCGCGTCGTCTGGCCAAACGTGCCGTGGACGCAGCGGAGAAGGGCAAGGATGTGGAGGGCCCCATCGTGCCGCAGCGCCTCGGTACGGGATCGGACTACCTGCCATTTGCCCATCGGCTTGGCGTGCCGTCGCTGCATGTGCGGTATGGCTACGACCGTGACGGCGACGACGAGAACGTGCCCATCTACCACTCGCTGTATGACACCTACACGCATTACCAGCGCTTCGGCGATCCGGGGCTGACTTACGTGAACCTGCTGGCGCGAACGAATGCGCGGCTGGTGCTGCGGGTCGCCAACGCGGATGTGTTGCCCTGGCGCTATACCGCGTTTGCGCTATCGCTTGGCAAGGACATCGATCGTCTTGCCACGGGTGCGGCAGCTGAGCATCGCGAGGCGGTGCGGAAAAACGCACTGCTGGACCACGATGCCTACCGCCTGGCAGCCGTGGCGTACCGTCATGAGCAGCCACCCTCGAAGCTCGACGATGCCTGGCAGGACATCGATCTCGGACCGTTGCACGACGCCCAACGGGACTTCCTGACCACGGCCGAAGGTTACGATCAGGCGGCCTCGTCGGCAGACAAGCTCACCGCGAAGCAGGTGATTGCCGTGAACAAGGCTATCCGCGACATCGCACCGGCTTTCCTGCAGGCCTCGGGTCTGCCCCAGCGTCCGTGGTACCGACACCTTCTCCAGGCCCCCGGACGTAGGGGAGGCGAGGACGCGGCGCCGCTGCCGGGTATCGGTGACGCCATCGAAGCGCGGGCGTGGGAGCAGGCGAGGGAGGAGGTGCGCCTGACGACGGCGGCGACACGCCGGGCCACCGCGCTGCTGAAGCAGGCCACGCAGATCCTGGTCACCAGCCAGCCGTGACGTACGAACTTACGATCACATCAGCTCCGCTATAGTCCCGCCACCTGAACCGGCGGAGTGGTGGCATGAGCGATGAATCCCAGCAGCCAGCGGCAGCCCATCGCCGGAAGAAAGGCTGGGGCCCGATCCGCTACGCGCGTTCGCGGCCACGGCTGGTCATCGGTGCCGCGATTGCCGTCGTTGCCGCCGCGGGACTGGAATTCACCGGGCTGCAGCGCAGTGTCGCGCTGCTGCTCGGGTTCGACATCGGTGCGCTGGCGTACCTCTTGATGATCCTGCGCATCTTCCTCGGAGCAACCCAAGCCACGATGCACCGGCAGGCGCGCATGCAGGACTCCGGCCGCTGGACCACCCTGCTCAGCGGCGTCGCGCTGTCGGCCATCGTGCTCATCGCGGTCACCACCGAACTCAATTCGGGCAGCAAGGGCGGCGCCTTCGCGATCGCCGTGGCGGCGACGACGATCATCCTGTCGTGGATGTTCATGAATACCCTGTTCGCCTTGCACTACGCCCACGGCTATTACGGTGACTTCGGGGAGAAGCACAAAGGACTGGATTTTCCGGGTGACGAAGATCCCGACTACTGGGACTTCGCGTACTTCTCGTTCACCATCGGCATGACCTTCCAGGTCTCCGACGTGCAGATCACCACGCGCTATCTGCGCCGCATCGGCCTGATGCATAGTGCGATCGCATTCTTCTTCAACGTCTTCATCATTGCCATCAGCGTGAACATCGCCGCGGGCAAGGCCTGATTCGTCACTCCCCCTGCGGCCGGTGGACGCGCACGCAAAGCAACACGCTGGTCACCAGAGCGGCCACGGCGAGTAGCTCGACGGGCGTCGGTAGCCGTCGTTCCCAGAGAAACCCGTAGAGCAGCGCGAACAGGGTCTCGAACAGGATCATCTGCCCGACCAGGGTGAGCGGCAGCAGGCGGCTCATCCGGTTCCATAGACCATTGCCCAGGATCGACGCGAACACGGCGATGCCGGTGCTGATGCCCGCGAAGCGAAGCCATGCCTGGCCGTCGTGCACGGCGGTGTCGGTGAGAAGAGCGGCGGGAACAAGCAACAGGGCCAGTGCCCCGGTCACCACGCCCGTGAGCAGGTTCCAGTCATGGGCGGAGACTTGGTCCAGCCGCCCAAGCCAGTGTGCGTTGTAAACCGCGTAAGCGGTCCAGGCGGCGAGGGCACCGATGGCGCACAGCAGTCCCGCCAACCGGTGGGACTGAACCTGGGTGTGCGATCCCGCCATCGCCTGCCAGGCGATGCAGCCGATGGCCAGGGCGCTGAGCCACAGCGACGGAGCCAGCCGGCGCAAGGGGACGGCCCCTGCCGCGCGGCTACCGACCAGGGTGACCGCGACAGGCAGGAAGCCGATCACCAGCGATGTCATCGCCACCCCTCCCCACTGCACGGCACTGGCCAGGAGCACGTAATAGACGATGTTGCCCAGCAGGCTCAGGCCGACCAGTCCGCGCCAGTGAACGGCCCGAAGCCAGGTACGCAGGGGCCGCCACCGGGGCACGAGCAGGCCGGCCGAGATCAGGCCATAGACCAGGTAGCGTCCCGCCGCCAGCTGCAGGGCGGTGAAATCCCGGGCCAGCTCGGGCGCCAGGAAAACCAGCCCCCAGAGCGCGCCGGCGGCCACGCCGAAGCCAATGCCCAGTCCCAGGCGGGTGCGTTCTTCCAAGGATGACTCCAGCGAAAACGGCAAGGATGGCGAGTTTACTGCCCAAATTTCTTATTGACGCGACGCCGCAAACGCGGTGTCCTTCGTTTAGCCGTCCATTCGGCGCGGTCCGTCCTGGGGCCGGGTAACAAGGGGGAACACCTATGTGTACGAAATTGATTGGTCGGGCGACGACATTCGCCCTGGTTATGGCCCTGGCTGCGGGTCCTGCTGCCGCTCGTTCAGCGGATGAGACCCCGCCGGATACGCTCTGCACCGTTATCGGTACCGCGGCCCGCTATATCGGCACCACGGTCACCGTGCGTGGCGTGGCGTCGTCCGCCGGCAAGGTCACGACGCTCTCCGACGCGGAATGCAAGGGCAGCGTGAGCCTCTCCATCGACGACAGCGACACGCGCAAGCGCGACATCAACTCGTTCAAGCGTGCCGTGGCATCGAACGGCGCCCAGGCCACCGCGACGATCTCGGGTCGCTTCCGCTCGACCGACGACGCGAAATCGCCCTACGCGATCGACGTGTACAGCGTTCGCGACGTCGTCAACGTCCAGTAACCCGGCAGCGAGCCCGCCGGGATCACGGGTTCCCCCGCCGTCGATAACGACGGCGGTCACCACGGTGTACGCGTCCATCCTGTCGCCGTCGCTTGGATCCGTTCGGTCAGGCCGATCCGCTCCAGGAACGCTTCGTCGTGTGATGCGACGACCAGCGCGCCCTCATACGTGCGTAGCGTGTCCTCGAGCGCCCGGAGCGATGGAAGGTCGAGATGATTGCCTGGCTCGTCGAGCAACAGCAATCGCGCGGGTGGGGCGGCGTAGATGGCCATCGCCAGTCCCGCCGCCAGGCGCTGCCCACCGCTGAGCTTGCCGGAGGGCAAGGCCGACGCGAGACCATCGATGCCCAGCTGTGCGAGGCGGGTGCGAATCTCGCTTTCAGGCAACGCGGCGTTCGCGGCACGCAGCAGTTCGACGGCGGATACATCGGCATCGACATCGAACAGTTGCTGGTCGAGATAGGCGACCGGCGCCCACGCCTGTCTGTGTCCCTCGGCAGGGGCCAGTTTTCCCGCCAGGGTCCGCAGCAGCGTGGACTTGCCCGACCCGTTCGGGCCGACCAGGCCGATGCGCTGGCCGGCGGTGATCGATACGTTCACCTGCTCCCTGGGTTCCCCAAGATGGGCGAGTCGTACGGCATCGAGACTGGCGACGCGGAAGGGACCCGGGGCGCCCCGCGCGGCGATACGGAGAACGGGCGTCGCGCGATCGTCCACGCGCCGTGCGGCGTCCTGCACGCGTTCGCTCAGCACCGCACGCTCGTGCTCCTGTCGTTCGCGCAGGCGTCCCGCCGTGACCTCGCTGCGTTCCTTGCGCCTGCCCAGCAGGATGGGCGCCTGGTTGGCGTCGCGCGCTCCACGGTCGCCGCGTGCCTCGCGGCGTTCGGCACGTTCGCGTTGATCGCGCAGGTTGCGCTCCTCGCGGCGGCGTTCGGCCTTGCGTTGGTCGAGCTAACGTTCGGCATCGGCTCGTTCTTCCTCGCTGCGCTTGGCGTAGAGGTCATAGTTGCCGCCATAGGAGCGTAAGCCTGAGGACGACAGCTCGACGATGCGTTCCATGTGTCGTAACAGGGCCTGATCGTGACTGACGACGATCAACCCGTTCGTCCAGTGTTCGAGCCGATCGATGAGCAAGCGGCGCGCGTCACCATCGAGGTGATTGCTTGGTTCGTCGAGGATCAGGAAATCCGCTTCGCTGATCAGAGCGCCGGCGAAGGCG
>NZ_JBFUIT010000070.1:0-15296 GCF_056401735.1 Luteibacter sp. P4_D7_3 | reverse complement strand
GATCTCGGCTGCTCCGTCTGCGACCTCCAGGGTGTGGGCAAGGCCCATCACTTCCATACGCACAATCCGGATCCGGACACGGCACGCCGCGTCATCGACGACCCGTACACCACGGCCATTCTCTGGCCAAACTTCCACTCCGGCGCCAATGGCGACTTCCAGGAGATCGCGCCCGTGGGTGACGTGCACCCGATCCTGGCCGATCCCGATGCACCCGGAAGTGCGCTTCGCTACCTGCCCTCCCATCCGCACGAAGGTGACGTCACGGCGCCGCCTGACGACGCCAGCGCTCGCGTGATCGCGACGGGAAAGAGTGAAGTGACCGGAACTCCGTTTGCCATCGCCGTGGCGTTCGAGCCGCAACCTGACGGCATGGGCCCGGCCGTGGCGCAATCGACGTTTCATCACTTTGCCGACTACAACTGGGACCCGGACCATGGGAAGCCGAGTTTTGTCAGCGAGGCGCCCGGCGGCACATTGCGTGCGACACCCGCGGCGAAGCGGTCGACGGAGCTTTATGTGACGAACCTGGCGCGGTGGTTGGGGCGGAAGGTTCGCAACTAGCCTTTCACGGGCATGGTCTATCCGTTCATCGCGGCAGCCTCTGACAGAAAGAGCTGCGCTTGCTTTCTCATGCCGCGCGAAACAGGCTCCCAGATCCTGTCAGGAAAACCAGCGGGCAAGCGTGACTCGACGTCGTCAAGAGCGCCCTCAACGCGTTCAACGAAGGCAACCATGGCCTCCCACACGGCAGGGCCGCCATTTTTCCGCGCCAGCGCGCGCCAGTGACGCGCATGAATCGTATAGACATGGTAGTGCGCGTTCTTCGACCTAAGCGCCATCGCGAGGCGAACGTCGCGTGTGTGCAGCTGCCTGCTCTTCTTGCCGATATACGGCCATATGGACAAGACGTCGTATAAGGGGGTCATGTTGTAAGCATTCCCCTGTCGCAAAAAGATGGAAAAATTCTTTGCATGCCCGTCCGGGGCAGCCATCATCCAAAATGCCAGCTGTGCCAGTTGAAAGGCGAGCCGGTCTGCTTCCGCATCTGAACTGCCTGAAAGCAGCGTGAGTCCATCGGACATCGATGGGCCACCGTCGTCCTCATACTTCAGTCGGGGTGGCAAGCCAAAGGCCTGGCAGAAGTCTTCCTGCGGCAAACGGACGATCCACGAGTCATCAGATGCCCATACCCGATCGAAGCGTTCGACGATCAGGGCGCGCTGGTCCCCGAATGTCGCCATATCCGTGCGGGCTGCGGGGAGTCCGAGAGAATGGATGATTTGGGCGCAAAGCCACTCATTCTCGACCGAATCGAACATTTCGATCCGACTCGCATTGGCGATCACCCCCAAAGGAAGCTTGAAGATGTGGGTACTTGGCGTGGCGCCGAGCGGCCTGCACCACCTTCCGGCGATCAGGGCAAGCGCCGTTTTTTCTTGAGCACCCGCCAGTGAAATTCGAAAAGGAGGCGTCCCGTCACGGGCAAAGGCTGCCGGATCCATGGGGACAGAGCGAAGCGTCGCAGCGACCTGGGCCTCGCTCAGTGGTTCAGATACGACACGGTTCCAGCCATCTGGCACCGAGTTGTCGGGAAGTAACTGTACGGCGCCCACGCAGTCGCGACCGATCGCCTCGAGTAGCGTAAAGGCATCGAGCGAGCGGGTGCCGAATCTCCTGCCAACACGCTCGCGAATACGATCGTTGTCGGGCAACAGGTTATCGAAGTAATTCTCGACGACAGAACCGGTGACGGTGAGCGTCGGAGTGAACGGTAATGACAGGGAAAGGGGTCGCGCCCTGTCGGATTCCAGCCAGGACGGCGCATAGGCGAAGGTGTGAGACCCGCGATCGACCCGCCACATCCCAACGTGCTCACCGTTCATCCATGCGTTCAATGTCGCCATTACCAGTCACCCTTTCGGGATGTGATGGACTCCCCTGTCGCCTGAAGGCTCGGCGGTGAACCGCCCTCACGCAATACCAGGGAAACCCGGAGCGCCGAAAGGAGCTTCATTAACTGATCGATGCTGACGACGCCCGGGTTATTCTCGATCTCCGCGATTCTGGCCTGACCTACCCCGACGAGTTGACCAAGAGCCGCCTGCGTCAGTCCGCGCTCCTTTCGGAGTGCACGTAGATACTCGCGCAGCTGGTTGGAAATCTGGATGGGATAGTCCACGGAGGCACCTCAGACGGTCGCCGCAAATTATTGGCTATAGCCATTTTTTACCAGATATTGGCTCTGGTGTATAGTATCCATTTATTGGATATAGTAAATATTCCTGCTTGCAAGGACCCATCCCATGACCATCCAACTCTACGGTTTCTGGCGCTCGAACGCGGCGTTCCGTGCCCGGGTCGCTCTTGCGTTGAAGAAGCTGCCCTTCGAAGAAATCGACATCGACATCTTGTCCGGACGACAGTTCGATCCCGACTACGCCGCGGTGAATGCGGGGCATGTCGTGCCCACCCTGGTTCACGACGGACACCGCATTTTCCAGTCTCTGGCGATCATGGAGTATCTCGACGAAATCCAGGCAGAGCCGCGCATCCTGCCGGTAGATGCAAAAGAGCGAGCCTATGCCCGGTCACTCGCCCTGGTTTCCGTCGCCGATGCCCATCCGTTGATCGTGCCGCGCGTGCGCAAGCAACTCGGCGAAGCATTCGGCGCCGATACGGCAGCGATCGAGGCATGGTGCAAGCATTGGACGACGGAAGGTCTTGCCACCTACGAGCGGCTTCTTACGCGACGCCCCGCCGCACCGTTCGCACTGGGTGCCATGCCAACGATCGCCGATATCTGCGTCGCCGGTCAGATCGTCCTGGCCGAGCTTTATCAACTGGACGTTACGGCGTTTCCCCAGGTGACGGCACTGGGTAAGCGTTGCTTCGAGCTGCCGGCGTTCGCCGATTCACATCCGTTGCGGCAACCTGGAGCGAAGACTGCAAAGGTGCATCACTGAGGCAGGAACTAGCCGACGCTAAGCGCTTTCTCCAGATCGTCGTGCTCGAAGGCGCTCTCCATCCGGCGGATCTCCGCTTCACGACTACCTACCTCACGAGCGACATCCCGCCATGTCTTGGTCACCTCGGCCACGCCACGAATGATCTTGCGTGCCACGGATAGCTGAAGGCCAAAGAACCCTGAAGCGCTCTCGAGCAAATCGACCGAGCACGTCGCTTCGTCGAGATCGATGTTCGTTGCCAGGACACGTGCCTTCATGTCGACTGGTGTCGGATTCAGGTCGTACGCGGGCGACAGGATCCAGCCGTCACTTCCTTGCCACAGGAAACCGTGATTGCGTAGGTGATCGTCGACGTTCGAGATGAGGACACTGAAGACGACGCGGAGGTACAACTGCTCCGCATCGGCGCGCGCTCTTGCACCGTGTGCCGCCAGGGCGTCGGCAAGCTCGGGATAGCTACCGCGCTCGCCGTCACGTGCCCCGAGCATCGACATGGCGGAAAGGAACGGCGTACGAGCCGTGCCCCGGCGATCGAATCGACGCGACAAAAGGACCGCTTTTCCCGCGATCTGGACGAGCTCGTGATGAGGCGTTTCGATGCCCGCACGCTCGGCGAGACGGAGAGCCACCTCTTCCCAGGTCTCGATGCTGTATTCGTCGCTGTCCTTGGGAAACTTCGCGATCGACAGGTGGCCATGCTGATCGAGCACCGAGGCCTTCGGTCTTGCGCCACCTAGTGAGGATCCTGGGGCGAAGATCAGCCTCAGATCCTCATCGGTTTCCTCGTCTCTCAGAAGCCGTTCGGTAACCTGAAGAAGACGACCCAGCTCCACAACGGGAGGAACGCCGCGATCGGGCGCCTGGAAGATGTCTTCCCCAACCCGGCGAAAACGCATCGCGCCAAGTCGAGTTTCGTCGGAGACGCCCAGTAGATAATCCAGCTCACCCAAGGTTCGCACACGACGTCCCGCGTGCTCAGCGTTTCGCCGTTCAGCGCGTTGCATGAGACGACGGCCCCAGGTATCGGGAGCCGAATCGCCCAGGGAGCCAAAAAGCGTCAAGCCCGGCGGTGGCGCAAACAGACCCTTCGTCAACCGAAGAGCAGGCTCGACGGAAAAGCAGACGTCGCTGCCTAGCCATTCATCGGCGTACTCGAAAGTCGCGGTTTCACCGCGGCCGGATGAACGGTGCCGAAGGAGACCTACGAGCCTGTTTGTGCCTTGGAGTTCAATGTGCACTTCGACATCAGACATCGCTCTTGCCTCCGCGAGGAAGTCTCACTCGCTTGGGAAGCTGGGCTGCGCCCAGAATCTGCCCTTGCGTGTCAGCGCTGACGTCGGCTAGGGCTGCTAGCCCGTCAAGCAGCCCAAGCGCATGGAGAACGGCGGCGTAAATACCCATGCCTACGGACGGGTCGCCATCCTCGACGCGCTGGAGCGTGGCGCGGGACGTAAATGCGCGATCCGCCACCACCGCCATCGTTAGTTGTCGGCGACGGCGGGCGTCATGAATGTCGGCGCCGAGCTTCCGAAGCGCTCGACGCGCAGCCGCGGGAGCAGCATGCGGGGTGGGCATATGTACGCTTTGCGTGACCTTAAGTGGATTTAAAGTATCACGAAGATTACATATTCTACCAATCTGGATCATGCGCGAGCTCGCGCGGGGTCCGACACCACCTCAAGCAGCTTCGCCAAAGGCAGGGCACGCTGTATATCAGCGACCGCGCTCTGAACTGCAGCATCGGCGCTTTCAGCATCACGGACACACTCCAGAGCGAGGTGACCTTGTCGTCCCATGCCGACCAGCACATCTCGGCACCCGGCTTCGCCCAGCTGCTCGACAAGCCGGCAGGGATCGCAGCCCTTGTCGGCTAACTCGTACTTCAAGGTAAAAATATATTCCACTACAACGTCCGCCTTTTCATTGTCCCGACGCCCTTCGGCACGGAAAAGATGGGATAGACCACATAGAGAAGCCTACCCAAGACGTTGATATTAAAGATATATATAGCGTCGATATGTCAGATAACGCCCCGAGCCCGTGTCAGCCGATTCCCGACTCCGCCGCGCCTTTGTAGTCAACGATGTGCCCGACAGAATGTCGAGCTCAAGCGACCCCTTGTAAGCCGCGATCAGGCCGACCGTCGGCGCCGAGATCTCCACATCGAAATGAAACCAACCGCCATCCTCGTACTCGAAGCTCACTCCACGAGGCAGCAGGAAAGCGGGCGTCGGAATGCCGAGTAGCGACCATCGCCGCGGAACCAGGCAAAGCCTCCCTCCATCGACCACCAGCGCAAGGGCGAATGACGCCATCTTCGGGCGCAAACGTCACCGTGACGGGCACATCCGGGGCGGTCTGCGGAAATCCCACCATCGCCCGAATGGCCCGCGCCAGCATCCCGCCGCCATGGCGAACCTCCGCGTGGCCACTCCACCGCCGTTTCGCAGTTCCTTCAGCCGAGACGGAAGCGCGTCGAAGGCCGAGCCAAGCACCTGCCGGTAGAGCGGTCCCGTGGAGTCATCGTCGCGGAACCCGGTGAAGATTGTCCGGCCCGCGAAACGAGACGGAGCGGAACAACCCGTGCCTGGCCCACGTACTTCGCGCAAAGGCGACCGCCGAACACGCCGTAGCCGCCAAGGATCCTGATCACGCTCATCGCTCAACCATCCGCGGCGGGTCAACCCCTTGGAGGGCCCGACTGTTCGCGAATAGGAACCTGTCCGTCCAGTAGAGAGCGGAGCGATCACTCCCACTCAATCGTCGCCGGCGGCTTCCCCGAGATGTCATAAACCACACGAGAAATACCACGCAACTCATTGATAATACGAGTCGAGCACGTATCAAGGAAGTCGTACGGCAGGTGCGCCCAATGTGCCGTCATGAAGTCGATCGTCTCGACGGCGCGCAGCGCGATGACCCACTCATAGGCGCGACCGTCGCCCACCACGCCCACCGAGCGCACCGGCAGGAACACAGCGAACGCCTGACTCACCCGGTCGTACAGACCATGCTTGCGCAGCTCTTCGATGAAGATCGCATCCGCACGCTGCAGCAGGTCGACGTACTCGGGCTTCACTTCGCCAAGGACGCGCACGCCCAGGCCGGGGCCGGGGAAAGGATGGCGGTAGACCATGTCGCGCGGCAGGCCGAGTTCGACACCGATGCGGCGGACTTCGTCCTTGAACAGCTCGCGCAGCGGTTCGACCAGCTTGAGCTTCATGTGCTCCGGCAGGCCACCGACGTTGTGGTGGCTCTTGATAACGTGGGCCTTGCCCGTCTTGCTGCCGGCGGACTCGATGACGTCAGGGTAGATCGTGCCCTGGGCCAGCCATTTCACGTTCTCGAGCTTCGCCGATTCCTCGTCGAAGATCTCGACGAACAGGCGGCCGATGATCTTGCGCTTGGCTTCGGGGTCTTCCACGCCGGCGAGTGCGTCGAAGTAGCGCTGCTTCGCGTCGACGCGGATGACGTGCACGCCCATGTGCTCGGCCATGGTCGACATGACCTGGTCGCCTTCCTGGAAACGCAGCAGGCCGGTATCGACGAAGACGCAGGTGAGCTGGTCACCGATGGCTTTCTCGAGCAAGGCGGCCACGACCGAAGAGTCGACGCCGCCGCTGAGACCCAGGAGCACGCGGTCGCTACCGACCTGCTCGCGCACGCGGGCGACGGAATCTTCGATGATGTGCGCGGCGTCCCACAGCGTGGCCGATGCACAGATGTCGACGACGAAGCGGCGGAGCAGCTCCAGGCCGCGCTTGGTGTGGGTCACTTCCGGGTGGAACTGCACGCCATAGAAGTGACGCTCGTCGTCGGCCATGGCAGCCAGCGGCAGGCTCGATGTCGACGCCGTGGCGGCAAAGCCTTCCGGCATCGCGGTGACGCGGTCGCCGTGGGACATCCAGACGCCGAGCGACTCGCCCTCCTCGACCACGGTGTCGAACAGCGCGCAGCTGGCGAAGGTGATCGTGGCCGGACCGAATTCACGATGATGACCGGCTTCCACCTTGCCACCGAGCTGCTCGGCCATGGTCTGCATGCCGTAGCAGATGCCCAGCACCGGCACACCCAGCTCGAAGACCAGCTGCGGCGCGCGCGGGGACTCGTCCTCGGTGACGGACTCGGGGCCACCGGAGAGGATGACGCCGCGCGGGTTGAAGCCGCGGATCTCGTCGGGCGCATGATCCCAGGCCCAGACCTCACAGTAGACGCCGATCTCGCGGATGCGGCGGGCGATCAGCTGCGTGTACTGCGAACCGAAGTCGAGGATGAGGATCTTGTCACTATGGATGTCGGTCATCGGGGCAGCCTGCAGTTCGAAAGTCTGAAAAAGCAGAACGCCCACTTGCGGCGGGCGTCCTGGGTCACCTGGAGCGAGCGCCTTAGGCGTCGGTCAGGCGGTAGTTCGGCGCTTCCTTCGTGATCTGGATGTCGTGCGGATGCGCTTCGCGCACACCGGCACCGGTCACCTTCACGAACTGGGCCTTCTCGTGGATCTCGTCGATATTGGCCGCGCCCATGTAACCCATGGAGGCACGCAGGCCGCCCATCATCTGGTGGATGATGTTGTGCAGCGGGCCACGGTACGGCACGCGACCTTCGATGCCTTCCGGCACGAGCTTGTCGGCGTCGGCTTCGTCCTGGAAGTAGCGATCCTTCGAGCCGAGCTGCATGGCGCCGATGGAGCCCATGCCGCGGTAGCTCTTGTACGAACGGCCCTGGAACAGCTCGACTTCGCCCGGTGCCTCTTCGGTGCCGGCGAACATGGAGCCGAGCATGACCGAGGACGCGCCGGCGGCAAGCGCCTTGGGGATGTCGCCCGAATAGCGGATGCCACCGTCGGCGATCAGCGGGATCTCACCCTTGAGGGCCGTGGCCACCAGGTCGATCGAAGTGATCTGCGGCACGCCGATACCGGTGACGATACGGGTGGTGCAGATCGAGCCCGGACCCACGCCGACCTTGACCGCGTCGACACCGGCGCCGAGCAGCGCGCGCGCCGCCTCGCCCGTGACGATGTTGCCGGCAATGACCTGGACGTGCGGGTAATGCTTCTTGACCCAGCCCGCACGGTCGATGACCGCCTGCGAGTGGCCGTGGGCGGTATCGACCACGATCACGTCCACGCCGGCATCGACCAGCGCTTCGATGCGCTGTTCGGTATCGCCACCGACGCCGACGGCCGCACCGACCACCAGGCGTTCGTGGGAGTCCTTGGCGGCGTTGGGGTTGTCGCGGGCTTTCTGGATGTCCTTGACCGTGATCAGGCCGCGGAGCTGGAAGCCGTCGTTGACGACGAGGACCTTCTCGATGCGGTTGCGGTGCAGCAGTTCCAGCACTTCGTCGTGCGAAGCGCCTTCCTTCACCGTGATCAGGCGGTCTTCCCGGGTCATGATGTTGCGGACCGGGTCGTCGTGCTTGCGCTCGAAGCGCAGGTCGCGGCTGGTGACGATGCCGACGAGCTTCTCGCCGTCGACCACCGGCACACCGGAGATGTTGTGTGCGCGGGTCAGCGCCATGACTTCGCCGATCGAGGTATCCGGGCGCACCGTGATCGGGCTGCGGATGACGCCGGCTTCGAACTTCTTCACCAGGCGTACTTCAGCGGCCTGGAGCAGCGGGGTCATGTTCTTGTGGATGATGCCGATGCCGCCGTTCTGCGCCATGGTGATGGCGAGGCGGGCCTCGGTGACGGTGTCCATGGCAGCGGACACGATGGGGATATTCAGGCGCAGACCGCGCGTGAAGCGCGTCGAAGTGTCCACGTCGCGAGGCATGACCGTGGAGTGGCCGGGTACCAGAAACACGTCGTCGTAAGTGAGTGCCTCAGCAAGGATGCGCATGAGCATTAGTCCCGCGAGTAAATCGCGGCATTATACCGTGCGTTGCAACAAAACGACACTACGCGTCGATGGCCTCAGCCGCCTCGAGCGTATTCTCCATCAAGGTCGCCACGGTCATCGGGCCAACGCCGCCCGGCACGGGAGTGATCCACGACGCCCGCTCGGCGGCGGGCGCGAACTCGACGTCGCCGACCAACCGTCCGTCCTCGAGCCGATTGATACCGACATCGATGACCACGGCGCCCGGCTTGACCCACTCACCCTTGACCAGCCCCGGCTTGCCGGCCGCGACGACGAGGATGTCCGCCTGACCGACAAATCCTTCGAGATTTTGCGTGAACTTGTGACAGCAAGTCACTGTACAGCCAGCAATTAGAAGCTCAAGTGCAAGCGGCCTACCGACGTGATTGGACACCCCCACGATCACGGCGTGGCGTCCGCGGACCGGATGATCGGTATGCCCAAGCAAGGTCATGACGCCCTTGGGCGTACACGGACGCAGACCGAAACGACGCAGCGCAAGGCGTCCCACATTCACGGCCTGGAACCCGTCGACATCCTTACCCGGGTCGATGCGATCGACCAGCGCGTCTTCGTCGATATGGTCCGGCAACGGAGACTGCACGAGGATGCCGTGGACGGCGGGGTCGGCATTGAGATTGTCGATGAGAGCGAACAGCTCTTCCTGAGTCGTCGTCGCCGGCAGGTCGTAGCCGAACGACTCAAAGCCCACCTGCTGGCAGGCCTTACGCTTGTTCTTTACGTAAACCGCGGAGGCCGGATCCTCGCCAACCAGCACCACCGCGAGACCGGGCTTCCGTCGACCCTCGGCAACGCGCTTGGCGACCCGCCGCCCGATGTGCTCGAGCAGTTCGTGGGCGATGCGTTTGCCGTCGAGGATGCGTGCGGTCATGAAGGATCTGCCCTGCGAAAACGAGACATTATCGCTGCAAAGCCGCATGCGTAGATAGCCGGGTCCGCGGAACCGGAGGCGTGCATACTTCCCGCATGACTCTAGATACCTTGCCCTATCCGCACGACCTCACCGACGGCGTCGTCAGCCTCCGCGCACATCGCATGGCCGATGCGCCGAGCCTTGCCGACGCCGTACGTGAGTCGGTTTCGACTGTCGGTCGCTGGCAAGACTGGTGCACGAGTTCCTATGACACCCCGGCGGCCGACAACTGGATCGGTATATGCCGGCAGGCGTGGCTCCTCGGCGAGGGTTTCGAAATGCTCATCGTCGACGCCAGCACCGACGCCATCCTCGGCGGCATGGGAGTCAATCACTTCAACCGCGAGCATCGCCTGGCGAACCTCGGGTATTGGGTGAGAGAGTCAGCACAAGGTACTGGTATTGCAGGTCATTCAGGCCGACTTGCCGCTCGCTTTGCCTTCGAAACGGTAGGCATTTCGCGCCTTGAGATCGTGGTCGCGCACGACAACCTGGCGAGTCGCAGAACAGCTGAACGCATCGGAGGTACATTCGAAGGAATGTTACGTAACCGACTTGTTTTAAAAGGTAAATCAGTAGACGCAGCCATGTACTCCGTCATTCCCAGCGACCTGCTCGTGTAGGAGCCGATGCCTCGGTTCCTACCCCGCCGCTGCACACATTCGCTCGAGGTCGACGTAACCGGTAAACCGGGCGTCGCGGCTGCATCCCGGGCATGCCGGATCGCGCTTCAACGTCAGTTCGCGAAAACGCATGCCGAGGGCGTCATACGTGAGCAACCGTCCGACGAGAGGCTGACCGATACCCAGGATCAGCTTCATCGCCTCGGTCGCCTGCACCAGCCCAACCAGGCCCGGCAGCACGCCGAGCACGCCGGCTTCGCTGCAGTTCGGCGCGTCCGCTGCGGCGGGCGGCTCGGGGAACAGGCAGCGATAACACGGCGAATCCTCGCGGCGCGGATCGAACACACTCGCCTGCCCCGTGAATCGCTCGATCGCCGCGTAGACCATGGGGATGCCGAGCCGGCGTGTCGCGGCAGCCAGGAGGTAGCGCGTCGCGAAATTGTCGGCGCCGTCGATGACCACCTCGTGGTCACCAATCAGAGCTTCCACGTTGTCCGCACGCAGGCGTTCGTTCACGGCGCGCACGTGGATACGGGGGTTCAACGCAGCAAGCGTCATCCGCGCGGACTCGACCTTGCTCATGCCGACGCGGGCATCCGCATGGACGACCTGACGATGCAGGTTGGAGCGCTCGACACGATCATCGTCGATGATGGTGATATGACCGACGCCGGCCGCGGCCAGGTAGAGCAGCGCGGGCGCACCGAGTCCACCCGCTCCGATCACGGCCACGCGGGCATCGGCCAGCCTCGCCTGCCCGGCTTCGCCCACCTGCGGCAGCAAGACCTGGCGTGCGTACCGCTCGGCGGCGTCGGCATCGAGCGAACCAGCAACCACCGGCAAGCCGGCAGCCTTCCAGGCGCCAACGCCACCCGCAACGGATGAGACGCTCCGATAGCCCATACGCTGCAGGGCTTCGGCAGCAAGCAACGAGCGCTGGCCACTGCCACAGAGAAGAAGGATATCGCGGTCGCGGTCGGGCTCGGTCTGTTCGATGCGCAGCTCGAGAAAACCGCGGGAGAGACCCAATGCGCCGATTGGCATGCCGCTGGCGCGCTCATTGTCCTCGCGGACGTCGACGAGCAACGCGCCACCCGCCTGCCGGATGAGTGCCTCGGCAGGGGCGACTTCAGGAACGCGGAGGCGTAGATCCGCCAGCCAGCGTTCCCGATCCAGACTTTCAGACATGCGAGGCTCCCCGATGAGGGCGACGCTTACTTTTCGCGTCGTTTCGCGTTACGAATCATGCGCTGGCGTTTCTGCTGCTGACTATCCGACAGGACATTCTTCTTGCCCGCGTACGGATTCTCGCCATCACGGAAATCGATGCGGATCGGCGTGCCTTCCAGCTTGT
Source organism: Luteibacter sp. P4_D7_3 (assembly GCF_056401735.1). Lineage (NCBI taxonomy): Bacteria > Pseudomonadati > Pseudomonadota > Gammaproteobacteria > Lysobacterales > Rhodanobacteraceae > Luteibacter > Luteibacter sp. P4_D7_3. The sequence goes on along the minus strand of NZ_JBFUIT010000070.1, from coordinate 3,549 downwards.
ACCGCTTACGGAAGAAGCCTTCCAGGTAGCGACGATACGCCGGCGCGATGTGCTTGGTACGGCTGCCGTGGATGATGATCGTCGGTGGATTGTTACCACCGGGATGCGCGTAGCGAAGCTTCGGCGCATGACCGCGAACCAGTGGCGGCTGATAGGCCTCGTAGGCTTTCTCGAGCGTGCGCGTCAGGTCACTGGAGGTGATGACCTTCGTCGCCGCCGCGTGTGCCCGAACGACAGCCTTCATCAGTTCGCTGAGGCCGGAGCCGTTGAGCGCAGAGATGAAGACGGTCTTCGCCCACTCGACGAAGGCCAGACGGCGGCCGAGCGCAGCCATGCACTGGTCGCGAGCGTACTTGTCCATGCCGTCCCACTTGTTGACGCAAATGACCAGCGCGCGCCCTTCTTCCATGGCGCCACCGATCAGGGTGAGATCCTGGTCCGCAAGATTCTCGCGGGCATCGATCATCACCACCGTAACCTGCGAGGCAGCAATGGACTGCAACGTCTTGATAACGCTAAATTTCTCGATGGCCTCTTCAACACGGGCACGACGACGGACGCCGGCAGTGTCGATCAGCGTGAAGCGCTTGCCATCTCGCAGGAGCGGCACGCGAATGGGATCGCGCGTCGTGCCCGCCACATCGGAAACGATGAGGCGTTCCTCGCCCAGCAGGCGATTGATCAGGGTGGACTTGCCCGCGTTCGGGCGCCCCACGATAGCGACACGGATACCCTGGTCGGCAAGGGCGGGGTCGTCATCGCGCTCGTCGGGCAGATGCGTGAGCGACCGCTCGACCAGCACGTCGATGCCGCGGTTGTGCGCCGCGGACATGGGCAACGTTTCGGCCATGCCGAACGAGGCGAACTCGCCAAGTGCTACCGCTTCGTCCACACCGTCGGTCTTGTTGACGACGACCATGACCGGCTTGCCGCTACGGCGCAGCTCATTGAGGATGCTGACGTCCTGTGGCAGCACGCCGTCACGGGCATCAACGACGAAGACCAGCAGGTGGGCTTCCTCGATGGCGAGGCGAACCTGGGTTGCCGTGAGACCTTCGATGCCCTCATCGCTACCCGACAGACCACCCGTGTCCACGACCACGAAGGGCCGCGGACCAAGACGACAGACACCGTAGTGTCTATCGCGAGTGACGCCGGGCATGTCGGCGACGAGGGCGTCCCTGCTGCGCGTCAGCGCGTTATAGATTGTCGACTTACCGACATTGGGGCGGCCGACCAGGGCGACGACGGGCAACATGGGAGGGGCAGTATTCCTGTGGATCAGTTCGTCGCGATGCGGTAGGCGCCGATATGGCCCTCGACATCTTCGACGTATGCGGTGTCACCCACCACAACGGGCTGGGCACGAATGGCTTTGCTGGACAGACGCTCGCGGGCGACGATCTTGCCGTCGCTGCCGTCGATCCAGTGGAGGTGGCCGTCGAGATCGCCGACCACGACGTACTTGCCCTGCGCGGCAGGACCGGAGAGCCAACGGTACTTGAGGTCAGCCAGCTTCCAGATGCTGGCGCCGGTCGACTTGTCGAAGGCGAACACCTGGGAGTCGTCGTCCACACCGTAGATGGCGTTTTCGTGCACATCCAGCGAGGTGAAGGTCGAGAAGCCGTGGTTCCACAGCGGGCGACCGCTGGGGCCGTCGATCGCGGTCAGCTGACCATGATAGGCGGCGCCGTAAATCGTCGAACCGTCGAGGACGAGCGCGCCATCGGCGTCGCTCAGGCGATCGATCTCGGTACGGCCTTCGCCGGTGGCGAGGGTCTGCTCCCAGAGCTTCTCGCCGTTGTCCAGACGGATAGCCGTGAGCTTGCCGGCATCGGTGCCCATGAACACGACGCCGTTGGCGACGAGCAGGCGACCATTGCCACGCAGGCTGAGCAGCGGTACCACCGCCTGATCGTAGGCCCAGCGACGCTCGCCGGTGGTGGCGTCGATGCCGTAGACGCGACCGTCGTTGCAGCGGACCACAACCAGATCGCCAACGATGACCGGCGCCGTGATGACTTCCGAGGAAACCTCGGCGGCCCAGCGACGCTCGCCATCCTTCGCGTTGATGCCGTAAAGATGGCCGTCGAGCGTGCCGATGGCGACGAGGTCACCCGATGCACCGGGACCACCCGAGAAACGGGCATCTTCACGCTTGGCGTCGCCCCACCCGAACCAGCCGTGCTGGCGGATGCTCTTGGACCACAACCTCTTGCCGGTAGCGGCTTCGAATGCCGCCATCTTTCCGTCGGTGCTGGCGGCGTAGACCACGCCGTCAGAGACCGTCGGACGCATGCGCACGCCGGATTCCGCCGCACCGTCGCCGATGCTGGACTTCCAGAGGCGCTCGACCTTGACGGTCGGCACGAATTTCTTGTCAAGCGGGGTCGGCGGCTCGACGTTTTCCTTCTTGAACGAATGGCAGCCGGCCAGTACGACCAGCGACGAAGTCAACGCGATTGCCCAAAAACGTTTCATGCACCCTGCTTCCCGGCCACTGCCAGATCATCGAGCTTCGTTTGAACCACACCGCGCTGCGGTGCGCTGTCGCCCATCGCGGCGATCGCCGCCTGATAGGCTTTGCGTGCGTCGTCGTGGCGTCCAAGCTTGACCAGCGCATCGCCACGGAGTTCCTGTGCGATCGCAGCGAACGACTTGCCTTGCATGGCGTCGACCGTTGCGATGGCTTCTTCTGCCTTGCCCTGGGCGAACTTCAGCTGCGCAATGCGCAGATCGACCAGGGATTTGAGCGTTTCGTCCTTGGCATGGGCCTTGGCCCATTCCAGGTCGCCACCGACCTTGTCCAGCTGACCTGCGAGCAGGTTGCGCTGGGCGCGTTCGCTAGCAGCAAACACCGACCACRCCGTGTCCGAGTAATCCTTCAACAGGTTCTCGGTGCGCACGTCGATTTCGGTGGTTTTGTTCTGGGCKACGGCAAGCTGCAACGCCGAATACTCACCGGCGGCGGCCTGTTCGTGACCGGCGCGGTGCGACTTCCACTGCTGCCARCCGAAGATCAGGACCAGGCCGAGCACAATCCCCACGAGGATGGACACGCCATTCTTGCGAAGCCATTGCTGGACTCGCTCGCCCTGCTCGTAATCGTCGTATACGTCGAAAGACATGCAATCACCCACTGCGCTCCGCGCAGCCAAACTTTGGAGGGAACGAGCCCACACCGGCCATCAGGGATGGAGTGGCGTGGATCAATAGGTAAGGATAACCGAAAGCGCGGGCCGGCGGGCCCGCGCGTACACGCTACGGTCGAGGGAACCGGTCAGTAGGAGACCGGTGCCGCCTTGCCGTCGTGGATATCGACGCGGAAGCGAGCCACGTTGGCACGGCGGAAGGTGTCGATCTCCACCGGCTGGCCGTCGATCGTCGCCTGGGCACCCGCGGCGTTGCCGATGCGGACGTCGAGGGTCTTGTCGCTGCGATAGGACTTCTGCGTGCCGGCTGGCAGGATGCCGTATTCCAGACGCGACCCATCCGCCGCGRTGACTTCGACCCAGCTCGCCGAAGGCAGGCTGAGCGTCAGGCCATGCG
>NZ_JBFUIT010000069.1:0-15377 GCF_056401735.1 Luteibacter sp. P4_D7_3 | reverse complement strand
CAGGACCTGGATATGCAGCTGCTGCCCGAGTCGCTCAGCGATCAAGGTGATCGTGCCGCCGCGCGCGCGGGGCGRCAAACCGTGGCGAATCGCATTTTCCACGAGGGGCTGCAGGAACATACTCGGTACGATAGCGGACTTCACTTCGTCGGACACGTCCACGTTGACCTTGAGCTGATCGCCGAAGCGAATAGTCTGGATCGCGAGGTAGTGGTCGAGAAAGGCGAGCTCCTCCGTCAGACGAACCTCCTGCCTGCTCTGGGGCGCCAGCGACAGGCGCAACAGATCGCCAAGGTGCTCGATCATCGTACGTGCCAGCTTCGGCTCGCGTTCCAGCTGCGCGGAGATGGTGTTGAGCGCATTGAAGAGGAAATGCGGATCCAGCTGCGTACGCAATGCGTTGAGACGCGCCTCCGAAAAATTTCGTTCCAGTCGTTGCACGTGCATTGCCGCCGACACATAACGCTGTTGATAAGCGTAGGCCTCGCACACGCCGACGATGAGACCGTAGACCAACATGCTCCAGAACAAGCCATGGATAGCGTCGACCACTACGGCAGCGTGCGACAAGGCCGACCAGGGCTGAAGGTGCATCGCGGCTGCCAGGACGGCGGACACGTAGCCGTACACCACGACCAGCAGAGGCCCGAGCAGCAGATGAGCGACGATGCGACGTCCCATCTGGTTTCCGGCAAACGGCAGGCGTCGATCGATCCGGTTGATGACGGGCGCCAGCAATCCCCAGGGCCACCACTGCGCAAGCGAGGACAGCAACACTTCCCCTCCCCCGCCGCCCTTTGCCAATTGCGAAAGGGCGAAGACGCCGGCCACCGCCGTCCAGAAGCCGAAGGCAAGAAGCCACCCCTGCCGACGCGGGACCGGCGAAGCGACGGCCTCGGGAAGGGTTGCATTCATGGACATCACGATAGTCCTTCAGCGAACCGTGGTCACGCCGTTGAGGTCGTGCAAGCGCATTTCGACGCCCCAGCCGTAACGATCCTGCATGTCCGGGGTGTTGCTTCGGATGGCGACCACGACGTGATTGGCACCCTTATGTAAAGGCAGGTCGAACGATCCGTTCTCGATCGACAGGCGGCCATCAGGGTCCTTGCGTTGCGCGGCTACGTGGTAACAATTCTTATCGGCGTAAACAAGCTTGCCGTCGACAAATACCCAGACTTCGCGCAGAAAGCCAATGGATACGTGTTGCGTCTGATCATGGTCGGATTGCACGGTTGTTTTCAGCCAGGCGATCAACGGTTTGGTGTGATCGTCCAGATGAGCGTCGCTGTGTCGCGCCAGGTTGATCAGGCCGCCGTCCTCGGCATGTGTCGTCGCCCAGGCCACCGAGGTCGACGGGACGTCGGCTATCGTCGGTTCGGCGCCTTCGGCAAGCCGGGTAGGCGGCGCCATGTCCCAGGTACGCAAATAGCGTTGATCGCTGGAGGTGGGATCGGCTTCCGGCTCCGGAGACAGGCCTTCGACCACGCCTGGTTTCACGACGAGGTTGGCGTAAGACGCTGAGCCCTGCAGCGAAAAACCACCGACGAGCGCATCGCCCTGTAGCCTGCCCACGCTCAGTGACGGCGTGGATTCGCGATTGACGTACACGTTCATGCGCCGTCCGGAGATCACCATCTTGATGTGGTTCCAGCGATCGTCCACGAAGGGTGCTGKTCTTTGGTATTGGATATACATGTCCCACATCCTGCGGGAGTGCGTGAGCGGCGTGTATTGCAGGCAGTCTTGTGAAGCGGGGCAATCGGGCGATACACGCACGTAGAACGTCTCGGTGCTTGCGCCGGTCTTGCGGAAGGCGACGTTCACCTCGCCATCCTTGCCAACGGACTTCGTGTCGAACTCGATCGTGCCGTTGCCGAACGAAAAGCCTTTGAGGATGGCCGACAACGTCGGATCGGCGCCGGCCAACGTCATGATGCCGAGGGGAAAGCCTTCTTTCCTGGTGAACTGGACATCGCCCGTTACTTGCCACAGCCCAGCTGCGAGCGGCACCTGGATGGAGCCATCCGGAGTCGTGATCAGTGTCGTCGCCCCCATCCTCGCCGCCCCCATGTCCATGGCCGCGGCGGGCAACGTGACGGCGCACGCCAGCAGCCATAGGGCCAGGCGACGGGTCGATGTATATCTCTGCTGAAGCATGAACATTCCTGGCTTCCGGTCGGATTGACCACCAGGCGATGCTAGGCACGGGCGCGGCCTTCGCCGAGGAATATGTTGCGAGCCGGTCTTACGGTGTTGCCAGTCGGATCTACCGCTGCGTTGCACTTATGACGATCGGCATGACGATCGCTTCGATCCTGTCCGCCATGTCTTCTTCCGAATCGTCCTGGGCGACGGTCGTGCGGGCGAGTGGGGAATCGCCGCTGAAGCGGCTCCCACAGGGAAGTGGGTAAAGATGGTGCGCCCGGAGGGATTCGAACCCCCGACCAATGGCTTCGGAAGCCACTACTCTATCCGGCTGAGCTACGAGCGCGTATTGCAGAGGCGGCATTGTAGCCGAATGGCTTGGGGCGGCCTAGCCTGCGCTGTCAGGCCTTTGCCAGAGCGGGTTCGGCACCGGCCGCGGCGGCGCGCAAGCTTTCCCTGTAGCGCCGACTGCAGGGCAGCACGGTGCCGTCGGCCATGTGCAGGCGCGCGTCGCCGGCGTCCAGCGGCTCGATCGCGGTGACCTGGGCCAGGTGGACCAGGTAGCTCCGGTGTGCCTTGACGAATACGGCCGGATCGAGCCGGGTTTCCAGCGCCGCCAGGGTGCTCCGCAGGGGATAGTCCCGGCCGCGCACGCGCAGGTTCACGTAGTTGCCTGCGGACTGTACCCATTCGATATCCGCCGTCGCGACCAGGAAATCGCGACCGAGCTTGYGCACGAGAAAGCGCTCCGGACGGTCGATCGCCTCGACCGGCTGACCTTCGTCAGGCACGTCGAGCAGGCTGGCCTCGCCCTGGATGTGGCGACCGAACCATTCCACCATGTGACCGACAGCGACGATCAGGAAGAAGGTGCGAATGTCCTTCAGGTACTCGTAGATCGCCTGGTTGACCCAGGGGCCTGGCTCGTAGGTCGAACCGGACGCGGAGTAGACCAGCAGCCGGATCAGGTCCATGCCGACCACGTGACAGGCGGAGTAGACCACGCTGCCAAGGAAGTACAGCGGCAACCGGCGACGCCAGGTGTCCGCGTGCAGCGGCCAGCGATCACACGCCTTCAGCAGGAAGGGCAGCATCAGAAGGCCGAGGACGATGCTGCTGAATTCGTTGGTGGCAATCTGCCAGGTGGGCGTCGGGATGTCGTACCGCATGGCGTCCATTCGGCCGGTCATGGTGTTGCCGATGGCAGCCGTGACGAAGACGAGCACCCAGAAGGCGATCATCAGCACCCGGCGGCGGCGGCGGGCGCGGTCGAGTTCCTTGCCTGGAGGGGTTGGGACGTGGGCTTCCATGCCGGGATCATAACGTCGTCGCGGCCGCCGGTAGACATCCATCCCCCCTGCCCCGCCATTCGTCCCCGAAAGCCTCCCGTTCGGCCCCTCGTGGTGGTGCCGGGCCCGGCCCGAAGCCGATTCTGGCCCTGCCTTCACGACAGGACGCACGGACATGAGCACCGCCCGCCGCCACGACATCGATGCCTTGCGCATCCTCGCCTTCGCCCTCCTCATCCTCTATCACACGGCCATGGCCTATGTGGGCGACTGGGACTTCCACATCAAAAGCGCGCACACGGCCGAATGGCTGCAGTGGCCGATGATCTTCGTGAACCGCTGGCGGATGTGCCTGCTGTTCCTCATCTCGGGCGCCGCGATCGCCCTGGCCGCTCCCGAAGGCCGGCTTTTGCGCTTCGCCCGCGAACGCACCTGGCGACTGTTGTTGCCGCTGATCTTCGGCATGTTCGTGGTGGTGCCGATCCAGCCCTACTGCGAAGGGGTCGCCAGCGGCCACCTCACGCCGGGCTTCTGGAACTTCCTGGCCAGCTATTGGAACGTGCACCCATGGCCGAAGGACAGCTTCACCGGGTGGCAGTACGGGATCACCTGGAACCACCTCTGGTATCTGCCTTACCTGTGGACGTACACGCTGTGCCTTGCCGCCCTGATGCCGCTCCTCGGGCATGTCCGCGTCCGGAACGCTGTCGCGGCCTTCTGCCGGGCCCCCGCATGGTTCCTCGTGGGTGCGCCGACGGCGCTGCTGCTCTTCTTCATCCTGTACGTCGCGCCGATGTTTCCCACGACCGGTGCCCTGGTCGGCGACTGGTACCAGCACGCCAAGTACGGATCGATCTTCCTCGGCGGCTATCTGCTGGCCCGCGAGCAGGGTTTCTGGACACGGGTCGCTGCGATGCGCAAGGCCACCTTGATCACTGCGCTGGTCTCGATCACGGCCTATCTCGGCCTGCGCCTGACCGGCCAACTGGTCGCCGACGATTCGTGGATGCACCGCGTACCGGACGTGCTCTGGACCGCGCTGTCGCAGTCCTCGCAGAGCCTGTATCTCTGGGCCGCGCTGCTGACCATTCTCGGTTGGGGCAAGGTGCTCCTCGACCGCCCGTTCCGCTGGCTGCCGTATTGCACGGAGGCCGTGTATCCCTGGTACATGCTGCACCAGAGCCTGATCATCCTGCTGGTGTTCTGGCTGAAGCCGATGTCACTGGGGCCGTGGCTCGAACCGGCACTGGTGCTGGGCGGGACGATTGCCGGGTGCTATGTGCTGCACGAGTTCGTGATCCGGCGGGTGGCGTTCATACGACCGTTGTTCGGGTTGAAGGCCGTGAAGCGCACCGTGGTGTCCAGTTCGGCAGACACCATTCCTGCCGGGACCGTTTCTGTAGGAGCCGATTCATCGGCGATGGGTGCTCGCGAAGGGACCTGAAGGTATCGCTCCGTAGGGATCGCCGATGAATCGGCTCCTACGAGAGGATGGCCGTCGAATCGGTTCGTCCACAACGAAGAAGGGCGCCTTGCGGCGCCCTTCCGTGTTTCATTTCGCCTTGTACAGCTCGCCCAGCCAATCGGGCTTGCTCTTGTCGCGTTCCAGATGCGGATACATCAGGCCGCCGTGGTAGTCGACGCTGATCGTCTTGTACGTGTCGAAGTTCTTGACCAGCAGCTGGATCGGGGCCTTGCCCGTCTTCGCATCGGTCACGGCGTCCTTCAGCACGTCGCCGGAGAACTCCTTGTCGTTCACCGCGACGATATGCATGCCCGGCGAGAGGCCGGCATTGAAAGCGGGGCCATCCCAGCGCACGTCGGAGATGTCACCCTTGTTCGACACGGCGAAGCCGGCCGAGTAGGTCAGGTCGGTCATCATGCGACGGGCCTCGAAGGCCTTGATGGCGTCGGAAGGCTTGTCGTTGTAGACCAGCTTCCAGCCACCGCGCTCGATGCCTTCGATGTCACCCTTGTGGCCGTCCACGCGGTCGCGCAGGTAGGTCGCCCAGTCATACGGCGCGATGCCGTTGAGGGTCGAGACCACTTCTTCGAAGGTGTACGGATTGACCTTCCAGTCACCGTCCTTCATGCCGAAGAAAGCCTTGGCGAAATCGTCCAGGGTGCGCTTGTTCTTGGACAGTTCGCGTAGCTTGGTGTCGACATCCAGCCAGATCATCTGGCCGCCCTGGTAATAGTCTTCGCTCATCTGATAATTGCGATACGAGAGCGGGCGACGCTGGGCGATGGTCGGATCGTTGGTGGTGTCTTCGATGGTGCGCCAGGACAGGCCGGGACGGCCCTTGTCATAGGTCGCCGCAACAAAAGCGAGCAGGTCGCGCGCCTGGTCCTGCGTCACCAGCCCGGAACGCGCGGCGACGACGTTGCCCCAGAACTGCGTCTGGCCTTCGTAGACCCACAGCAGGCTATTGCCCATCGGCACATTGAAGCTTGGCGTGGCCAGATCGGCGCCACGACGGTACTTGCCGTCCCAGGAGTGGTTGTACTCGTGGGCGAGCAGGTCGCGGCCGAGCCAGTTCTTGTCCCACTCGGTGAAGTAGCCCGGCGCGGCGCTGTTCTCCGAAGAACGATGGTGTTCCAGGCCGATGCCGCCGAGCTTGTCGGTCAGTGCGAGCAGGAAGTCGTAGTGGTTGTAATGGCGGGCACCGTAGAGCTTGTCCATCTGCTGAACGAGCTTGCGATGGATCTCCAGCGCTTCCGGCTTGATCTCGAGCGACTTGGCGTTGTCGGCCACGATGTTCAGATGCACCGGCGAGCGGCCGTTCGGATCGAGATCGACGCGCTTGAAATAGCGACCGGCGAAGATCGGCGAGTCGACGAGGTCGTCGTAGTTGATCGTCTTAAAGTTGACCGTGTCGCCGCTCTTGCTCGCTTCTTCCAGCGCGCTGCCGTATTGGAAACCCGCCGGGAGCTTCACGCTCGCGTCGACCTGGACGCGGTCGGCACGATAGCCCGCCGGATACAGCGACACCTGGTTCCACTCGACATTGACGATGTCGGGCGTCATGACGATGCGGCCCTGGCGGGTGTCCTGCGGGGTCAGCGTCTGAAATTCGACGTCGACGGAGGAAGCACCGGCCGGCACGTCCACGTGGAAGGCATAGACGTTGAATTCGTCACGCTTCCACTCGATGCGCTTGCCGCCCGCGGTCACGACGAGGCCTGCGAACTGGTCGATCGGACCGGTCGGCGAATGGTGGCCCGGGATCCACTGCGGGAACAGCAGGGTCAGCGGACCCGCCTGCGCAGGAATAGTCTCGCGAACGCGGAGAACGCGGTGGTCGAGGTCGGTCGCGTCGACGGTGAGCTTGAGCGTGCCGTTATAAGCGGTGTCCTGCGGAGCGGGGACATCATCCGCGCGGACGGCCGTCGCGCCAACGCCGGCGAGAGCCGCCAGCAGCGCGGAGGCAAGAAGGGTGGATTTCACTGAATTCTCCCGTGGAGCGTGTGGGTTGCCCGGCCATCCATGCGAGCGGGTCGGCGCGAGCCCCTGCGGTTCGCGCAAGCCTCCGATGCTAAACGGCGGGGGCTGGCCTTCCCTATGCCAGAGGTCACGGGCGACCGGCTTGCTTTACACGTTGGTTGCACCAGGTGCTACCATTTAGCTTATGAGCGAATGGACGCATCGCCATCGGGTCTTCAAGACCCGTGGTTCGCCAAGGCGGCGAGAAAAGAACGGATACCAGAATCGGAGCTTCGTGCGGCCGTGCGCGAGATATTGCGCGGACAGGCGGACGATCCGAGAGGTGGAGTATTCAAGAAGCGATTACATCGAAACATGCATCGCGCCATCGTTGTCGCCAAGGGGCGCCGCTTCTGGATATTTGCCTATCTGTTTGCCAAGAAGGATCGAGCAAATATCGACGATGCTGAGCTGATGGCGTTCAAGAAGCTTGCCGCGCTGTACAGCCAGAAAACAGATGATGACGTCGAACGCGAGGTGGCGATCGGCGAACTCATGGAGGTGCACAATGACCACTAAGCGCCAGTACAAAAGCGATGCCTTCGAGGCCATTCATAGCGCAGTGGCTGGGATGCGCCATGCCGGAACGATCGACAAGACAACGATGAGGGAATTCGATGCTATGTGCATCTCCAGCCCTCCCACGATTGAGCCGTTGCAGATCAAACGACTGAGGGAAAAGAACCACGTCAGTCAGCCGGTGTTTGCACGCTATCTCAATACCAGCGAGAGCACTGTCGAAAAATGGGAGACAGGTGCGAAGAAGCCGAGCGGCATGGCGTTGAAGCTACTTGCGGTAGTCGCGAAACACGGACTTCAGATCCTGGCTTGAGCAAGACCGGATTGCCTGTACCCGAGATCACGGCATTCCCGAGCGTCCGCGTCCGGCCGACGTACCGGGACTGAGGGCTATGTAGCCATTGCCCACGAAGCGCAAGAACTTACGACTCGATAAGAAACGAAAAAGTGCTTGGCGCAATAAGTTAAAAGATCGTAATATCGCGCGGCCAGTCAAGGGGCCGCCCGGCGAAGGGGCCGGTGCGCACAATCAGGAACACAGGGATCCTCATGGAAAAGCTTCTTCTCACGGCAGCCGCTGCTGCCGCATTTTCGTTTGCCTCGTTCGGTGCCCACGCTTCCAGCGAAGGCACTTTCATCGGCATCAACGGCGGTCGTACCAACTACGACATCGACAACACCGACTTCCACGACAAGAGCGATACCGCTTTCGGCGCCGTCGTGGGTTATCGCTGGGCCGTGGATCGTCCGTTCTATTTCGGCGTTGAAGCGGGTTACGTGGACCTGGGCAAGATCACCAGTCACTACAACGAGTCGACGATGTACGCCGGAAGCGTCCTCTCGTACAGCGAGAAAGACGAGCTCAAGGGTCGCGCTTTGCTCATTGGCGCCAATGGCAAGTGGGAGCTTCCGCACCACTGGACGATCACCGCACGTCTTGGTGTGGCACATTCGCACACGTCTTACGACGTGAAGGCCAATGCGTCCTTCAATAACGATAGCGTCTCCAGCCAGAAGTTTCACGATTCGTCGAACGACAACGGCATCTACGCCGGCATCGGCTTCGGTTATGACTTCACGAAGAACTTCGGCGTCACGGTGAACTACGACAACTATTCACTGAAGGCGCAGGGCATCACCGATGACAAGCGCACGGTGAATGTTGGCGTCTGGGGTGCTGCAGCAGAATTCCGCTTCTGACCGAAGATCGTCATACACCATAGAAAACGGCCGCTTTCGCGGCTGCTTTCTTGTGCGTGGTGATGGCCAGAGCCCAAGCCCTGCAAATAAAGCTAAACGCTCGTAATATCACACTGCTAAAAAAGGGACCGCCCGGCGAAGGGGCCGGTGCGCACGATCAGGAACACGGGGGACTCTCATGGAAAAGATTTTTCTTACGGCGGCCGCTGCCGCCACACTCTCGTTCGTGTCGCTCGGCGCATCTGCTGCCGATGATGGCGCCTTCATCGGCATCAACGGCGGGCAGACGCACTATGACATCAGCCACACCGGCTTCCAGGATAAGAAGGACTCGGCATTCGGCGCCTTAGTCGGGTACCGCTGGGCAGTGGATCGACCGTTCTATATCGGTGTCGAAGGGGGCTATGTCGACCTGGGTAAGATCTCCAGCGTGTACGACAGGACCGAAACCACGATAAGCCGATCCCTGACAATCACCTCTGACTTTCACGACAAGTATGAACTGAAAGGACAAGCGTTACTGCTTGGCGCCAACGGCAAGTGGGTGCTTCCACACCACTGGACCATCACGGCTCGTCTCGGCCTCGCGCACTCGCGAAGCAAATACGATCACGATGCGACCGTGAACGTCGACAACGCATATGTCCTTCACGATGCGGCATCCATATATGTCAAGCACGTTACGTACGTCGAACACGCGTCGTCCCGCACCACTTCGACTGACAACGGTATCTATGCGGGCGTCGGCTTCGGCTACGATTTCACGGAGCATTTCGGCGTTTCGCTGAACTACGACAATTACTCATTGAAGGCTCAGAACATCACCAACGACAAGCGAACGGTGAACGTCGGCGTCTGGGGCGGGTCGGCAGAATTCCGTTTCTGATCGATGTTCGCCCTGCATGAGAAAACGGCCGCTTTCGCGGCCGTTTTCTTGTACGGCGCGCTCGCTCAGGTGCGTGACGGAATCTTGAGTCCGCGCTCCACACCCGGCCGCGATGTGCCGCGCTCGAGCCATGCAATGACGTTCTGGAAGTCATCGAAACCGACCAGCTCACGCGCGCCATAGAACGTCACCAGGTTGTTCACCCAACCCAGCGTGGCAATGTCCGCAATGGTGTATTCGTCGCCGACGATCCAGTCGCGACCCTCGAGGCGACGATCCAGCACGCCCAGCAAGCGTTTGGCCTCATCGACATACCGCTGCAGCGGGCGCTTGTCCTCGAACTCACGGCCAGCGAATTTGTGGAAGAAACCCACCTGGCCGAACATCGGTCCGATCGCGGCCATCTGGAAGAATACCCACTGGATGGTTTCCCAGCGCTTCGCCGCATCGGCGGGAATGAACTTCCCCGTCTTCTCGGCGAGGTAGAGCAGGATCGCGCCGGATTCGAACAGGCCGATCGGCTTACCGTCCGGACCGTTCGGATCGATCATCGCCGGAATCTTGCCGTTCGGATTGAGCGACTCGAACTCCGGCGTCTTGTTCTCGTTCTTCATGATGTCGACGAGGTGTACCTCGTACGGCAACCCGAGCTCCTCGAGCAGGATCGAGGTCTTTACCCCGTTGGGGGTCGGTAGCGAATACAGCTGGATGCGATCAGGATGCGCGGCGGGCCAGCGCGAGGTGATCGGGAACGCGGAGAGATCTGACATGCTGCCTTTCCTTCGGGCCGTGACCTTTCGAAGGTAGGTCGTTACCACGCTCGATTCAATGGGCCGACGGTAAGGCAGCGTCCTCATCGAGACCACTTTCCCGAATGCCCCCCATTGCCGTAGGGGTCTGCCGTGGGTGGGCCGCGAGCCACCATGAACGAGCTCGACCACGTTATCGTCCGCACCGCCCCACGAAAAGGACTTCCATGGCTGCGCCCCGCCGCCCACCACCGCTGCGCCCCGCTCTTCACGCACTGGTCTTTTCTGCGCTCGGCCCCCTCCTTGCCAGCACGTCCCATGCTCGTTCGACCAACGCCGTTGACCGTTTCGACGAGGCGATCGCTCGCGAACTACCCCAGACCATCGTGCTTTCCGACGGCAAAGGCGGCGGCGCCCTTGTCATCGAGTCGCTACTCGATGTTGAACTTCACTTCCCCGACGTGTCAGGGGACGTGCCGGGGGCCATGTATCGGGTGACATGGCAGGGCGAGCAAGCCGTGCTAACCCGTTCCGGCGGTCACTTGGATATCAGCGTGYCTCGTTCCGGCGACATGGAAGTCACGACTTTCGACCGCGACGCGGAAGGCAGCCATCAGGGCCGCCCCGATGCGCCTCGTGGCAACGATGAATCTGCAGCGCACCGCGCATCAAGACAACGACGGGCGGTGCCACGAGATGCACGAAACGGCACCACGGCTGCAAGTCGGCCTCGGGCAGCATCTTCGCCCGTCCTGGTCTTCTGGCTTTTCCTTCACGACGACACCCTCGACATGACACGGGAACACATCCACGCGAAGTATGTCGCCTGGTGGATCGCCGACATGAAGAGAATCCTGCCGACCAGGCGCTTGTGGGCAATCTACAGCCAGCAAGTCGACGGACTGACCGATATCGCTTATGGACAGGCTTCATCGCTCAAGGACTGGACGACGGCCGTGGACAGCTATGCACGTCGCGAAAAGCTTCCCCACGTTCGCGGCGAGTTCGAATACAAGTTCATGCTGCTGACGGGCAACCAGGTTGCGCCGGGCGTATCCGGACTTGCGTGGCTTGGCGGCGACCACGCCATGGCTTCACTCAAGGGCCGTTACACCATCGTTGCCCATGAGTACGGCCACACGCTGACTGCCAGCCACGAAGACGCCGAAGTACGCTGGTCGTCAGGCTGGCCGTGCGAAACGAACCTCAAGTCAACCACCAGCCTGCTGCGCGCCAATTGCTACCGCTACTCGGCGGCGAACGAACGGCGCATGCGTTCCTATATGGCCAACGAGTGGACCGTGCCGGTGCGTCCGGACCCGCCGGACACACCGCATTACATGGTCGAATGACCGGAGGGCATCTCAGTCGCGATTGAGCTTGCTGTGCTTCACGCCATAGGTGAAGTAAACGATCAAACCGATCGCCATCCATATTGCAAAGCGCTCGAAGGTGATCCACGGCAGGCCCCAGATCAGCGCCAGCGAGAACAGGATGCCCAGCGGGGCGACAAACCACACCGCCGGCGTCTTGAACTTCCGCTCCAGGTCGGGCTTGCGCACGCGCAGCACGAGCACCGAGGCGCAAATCAGGATGAAAGCGCTGAGCGTGCCGATATTGACCAGTTCGGCCACTTCACCGATGGGCAGCAGGCCGGCGACCGCGGCGGTAAAGATGCCGAGAATCATCGTCGGGCGAGCGGGCGTGCCGAATCGCGGGTGGACACGGGCGAACCATGCCGGCAGCAAGCCATCGCGCGACAGCGCGAACCAGATGCGCGCCGCACCCAACATGAAAGCGAACAACACGCTGATGACGCCGATAACCGCCGCCACGGCGATCACGTTGCTCAGCCACGGCAGGCCGATGGCATTGAAGGCATCGGACACCGATGCTTCACCATTGAGCGTGCCATAGGGCACGATGCCCGTGAGCACCAGGGATACCGCGATATAGAGAACCATCGCCACAGCCAGCGACAGCAGCACCGCACGCGGAAGATCGCGCTGCGGATCCTTGGCTTCCTCGGCCGCGGTGGTCAGCGTGTCATAGCCGAACACGGCGAAGAACACGACGCTCGCGCCAGTCAGCACGCCCTGCCAGCCGAAGTGGCCCATGCCCTTATCGTCGAACACGCGCTCGGGAATGAACGGGTGCCAGTTCGCCGTATTGATGTAGAACGCGCCGACACCGATCACCAGCGCCACGCCGATCACTTTGATGCCGACGATCACCGTGTTGAGGCGCGCGCCCCACTCCGTTTTCACCGAAAGTAGAATGGCGACGAATACCGAGATGGCGGCGGCTATGATGTTGAAGCGGTGTCCATCCGTGGGGGCGGCGACCGGATGGGCGAAGCTCACGCCGAGCGGCCCGACGGCGTGCTGCCAGTAGTACGCCATGGTGTCGGCGCTCATGCTTTTCTGCGCCCACTCGGGCAGGTGCACACCCGCCGACGACAGCAGCACCTGCACGTAGCCGGACCAGCCGATGGCGACGACGGCGACCACCAGCGCGTATTCGAGGAGCAGATCCCAACCGATGATCCAGGCGGCGCCTTCGCCGAGTACGGCGTAACCGTAGGTGTAGGCACTGCCGGTGACCGGGATCAGGCCGGCGAACTCGGCGTAGCACAGCGCGGCGCAGGCACTGCCCAGACCCGCGATGATGAAACTGAGGGCGACCGCCGGGCCGGCATTGAGCGCCGCCTGCTGGCCAGCGAGCACGAAAATGCCCACGCCGATGATGCCGCCGATGCCGATGGCCGTGAGCTGCCACAGACCCAGCACCCGCCGGAAGTCCTTGCGCTGACCAACCTCGGCCTGCAACTGCTCGACGGACTTGTGGCGGAGGAACTTGGCTAACGACATCGGGGGATCCCTTGGACTGGCTGACCGGGGATCATACCTGCGGCAGGCCGCGGTGGGATGCCGCAGCCCCATGTGGGAGCCGATTCATCGGCGAAACCAGCCGCCTCAGCGCTGATCCAGCGCCCTACGCCCCAACGCCGGGTCATCGGTGAAGAACGCATCGATCCCCGTCGCCAGGTAGGCGCGAATCTCCGCTACCGACCCCGCCTCGTTCCGGGCAGCGTCCCCCGCATCATTGCGAAAATCCGCAGCGAGGAAGTGGTTCTCAGGCCGGAACGTGTACGGGTGGACCTCAAGGCCCACGGCATGCGCGTCATGGACCAACGGTGCCACCGGGGCCAGCCGACCGTCTTTACCCAACGGGATGATGCTGCGTGTCGATGGGCCGATGGCGTCGGCATAGACGGCGACCGCCTTGAGGCCAGCCGGCGTCATCATCTGACCGTACGTCGTGCCTGCATCGTCGGCGGGATGCTCCGCCGCGGCGTCCATCAGCTGGAGGAGGCGGATATTCGGGTGCGCCTTGCCTAGCTTACCGTGCAGGTACTTGAGGTTGCCGATCTCGAAGGACTGGATCTCGACCGGCGCGGAACGCGTGTAAGCGTGGGATGCGAGGGTGGCCAGCACCCGGTCTTCCATCGGCAGGCCAACGCCGCGGAAATATGTGGAGTGCTTGATCTCGGGAATGATCCCGATGACGCGCCCGCGCGCCGACGACTCGGCCGCGACGAACTCGATCATCTCGTCGAAGGTCGGCACGCTGAACTGGCCGTCGAACGCGGTATTGGCCTTACGGATATCGGCGAGACGTTCGCGGGCGCGAAGCGTCTTCAACTCCGCGAGCGTGAAGTCCTCGGTGAACCAGCCGGTGAGCTGCACGCCGTCGACCGTCTTCGTCGTGCGACGGCCGGCGAATTCCGGATGAGCGGCGACATCGGTCGTGCCGCCGATGTCGTTTTCGTGGCGGATGACCAGCACCCCATCCTTGGTCGACACCAGGTCGGGCTCGACGAAGTCGGCGCCGTCTTCGACGGCGACGGCGTAGGAGGCGAGCGTGTGCTCCGGCCGAAGCGCGCTCGCGCCGCGGTGCCCGATAACGAGGACCTTCGCGGCAAGGGGCTTCGCCGGTGCGGTTGCGGCATGCGAGGGCATCGAGAGCGCTCCTAGCGCCAGGGCGAGAGCGCACGAGGATAAGACATACGAGGAGCGCGCATATGAAGAGCGGCCAAGAACCTTCATCAGAAATCCGCCGTGAGGGTGACGAAGCTCTGCCGCGGCGCGCTGGCGTGGAACGCGAGCGCGCGGCCGTTCGGGTCCGTCGCCGCGAAGGCGGTCAGGTTGGTCGCGTAACGGTGGTCGGTAAGATTGGTGATGTTCAGGGCCAGGGTGAGCGCCTTGAGGCTGGCGATGGGGCCAAAGTTATAGCTCGCACCGAAGTCGAAGGCGGTGGCACCGGCCACGCTCTGGTCGTTGGTATAGGTGTAGTAGCGCTTACCGGTGTATTTGCCCTGCAGGCTGGCCGACCACGGACCGTAGGTATAGCTGATCTCGCTCGCGAGCATGCGCTTGGGCGTATCGACGGTGGTCTTGCCCTTCACCGGCACGACCTGGCCGCTGGCGACATAGTTGTCGTCATACCTGGAACGGTTGAACGAGGCCGAGTTGTACCACTCGAACCCACGGATCGGCTTCCAGATGAAGGTGAACTCCGCACCACGGCTGCTGACCGAGCCGACGTTGACGAAGGCCGTGTTGCATTCCGGGCGCGTGCCCTGCTCGATGCTCGGGCACGGATTGAGCGACAGCAGACGATTGTCGAACTTCACGTCGTACAGCGCCACGGATGCCTCATACCATGCGCCGACGCTGCGGAAGCCGCCATCGATGCTACGCGACTGTTCCGGCTTCAGGCTGGACTTGGTGCCGTCGAACGCAGCCTGCGACACGGAGAGCGGGCCGCCGGCGCCGCCACCCTGGAAGGCGGCGATGTTCTTCGCATAGGACAGGAACACTTCCTGGCCGGGTGCCAGCTGGTAGGCGAGACCCGCCTGCGGCAGGAAGGATTTCTCCGCCTTCAGCGTACCGTTCGCATACGGACTTTCCACACCCGGCAGCTCGCGCGCGGTCATCGTGGTATGCGGGCTCTTCACGCCGAAGTCGACACTGAGGCGGTCGTCGAGCGCCTTGAAGCTGTCCTGCAGATAGGCCTGTTTCGTCGTGATCGTATAGTCC
>NZ_JBFUIT010000068.1:0-15515 GCF_056401735.1 Luteibacter sp. P4_D7_3 | reverse complement strand
ATGCCGACCCTGAGCCGACGCCCGCCCCGATCGCCTGGTAGTTCGATGCCAGCGTGGCGCCACCGCAGACCTTGAGCCGACGACGAGCGGTAGCACTCCAGCCCGCGCTGACCATCCATGGGGCCTCGGTACCGCCTGTATTTCGCGTCCTGCCCAGCGCAAACGAATAGCCGGTGGATGGCGCGATGGCGCCGGCCATGGACATCGGCACGACGAAGTGTTGCGACTCGCCGCCAGCGCCGGCGACGGTGACGTCCAGGTCGGCGCGGCGGTTGATACGCGGAATGTCTCTCAGTACGAACGGCCCTGCGGGTACCGCGGTGGAGTAAACGAGCACACCGTCCTGACGGATTTCGATACGTCCCTGGCTCTGGGCAACACCCTCCACGACGGCGCCCGCGCCCGGCGTGGCCAGGGCCTGCTCGCTCATCACCTGCACGCCGGTGATCTGGGCCCCGGGCAGTGCGGGATTCACAACATTGATCTCGCCGAACTGGAGCACCGCCCCGTGCTCGGCAAACGAACGTTGAGCGTACGTGTCGAGTACCTCGGTACGGTGTCGACCATCGATCGATGTCGACACCTGACGGCTGCGGACCACCCAATCGCCAGCGTTGAATCCCGTCTCGGTATTGGCGGACGCGTAGCGGCTGCGTTGCGAACCCCATCGGCTTTCCAGGCCGGTGAGATCGTAGTTGAAGAGCGCCGCTGTTCCACCGCGTGCATACCCCGACATATCTTGCCGTCGCTCGCGCAGTGCATGGGTGGGTACAAGCAGGGAGACCTCGCCACCGGCCGGATCGAGCTCGGCGTGCGCGGTGGGGAACATCGAAGCCAGGCTCAGGCAGGGCTGCGCCTTGGATGACTTCGTCAACGGATCGTGTGTCCGGGGCGACACGATCGCCGCGGCCTCCAGCAATCCCGGGTCGACGCAGAGCCCACCGTGATCGTCGAACCGCACGCTCACCCGTCCCAAGGATTGTCCATTGACCCGCAAGGACACCTCATGGAACCCGGCGGTAAAGCGTGGCGCGTCTCGAAAATAATCGGCCAGCTTCGGGTCGATACCGCGCAGCTTCAACATACCCACATCGAACTCGACCTCGTTGGCGCAGGCATCGGGCAGGTCGAGTACGCAAGCCAGCGGCAGTAACGCCAGCCGCAGATGTGCGCCTCGCAGTCGTCGGCTGGGCACAGGTGAACTCACGGTGCTCAGCGGGCGACGGTGGTCAACGGTGCATCGTACGCGTCCACGGAAAAACCATAGACCGTCGCGGGATACAGGCGAACCGACGTGGAAGCGTGCGCCGCCTCGGGAATCGGGACTACGTGGTGGGCACCCGGCAGCACGTACGCGGAGGGAACCTTCACCGACGCCATCGTCGGCAGCAAATGCACTTCCTGGCCCATGCGCACGACATAAGGCGTGTCGTTACGAACGGTCAGCTCGCCGTTCGCGATCAACCAGGTAAGACCCGTCCACGGTTCGCGGTTCAAGGGAAGCCCTTTCGGATGCACGATGACCGGGAGGTTCTGTCGGATATTCACCGCCACGGTGGCACGGCCTGGTTCGAGCTTGTTCTTCGGCGGGATGCCTTCGAACACGACGCGTTTGAGACGCTGCGTCGTCAGCGGTTTGGTATGGCGCAGGATGAAACGGACCAGCTGGTCCTGGCCTGGATCGACGCGCGACACCGGCGGCGTAACGAACAGCAACGGCTCGACGTCTTCGGGGATGTCCTGCAGGGTAACGTGCAGGAGCGACGGCCGCGTATCGCTGTTTCGCACCTTGATCGCTGCCTCGCCCTTGTCCTCGTAAACGAGGACGACCGAGGTTTCCGGCAGCATGCCGTCTGCGTGCACAGGTAATCCGGAAAACAGTCCGGCCAGCGTCAGGGCGAACACGAAGCGCGCCGACCGCCTGTGGGGCGCTATCATTCTCGACATGTCAGCTCTCCACGCGTGCGTTCCCGGCACGGGGTGCCGGGAACGCCGTTGCTCAGTAAAAGATTTCGATCGTCGCCTGGCCGGCGAGCTCGACCTCGTCGGTAACCACCGGATCCTTAGCGAGGACGGCCTTGATTTTCAGCGGCACGATGAGCGACGCGAGATCCGCGGGTTCCGTGGCCCCCGCACTCGTTGCGAAGGCAAATGCTTCGCCATCGTGATCGAACGCTACCGGTCCGGTCACCGCCGACGCCCAGGCTTCGCCGAGGCCGCCATCGGTCGACTTCAGCACGAAGTTGTTCGTCGACATGGAAGCCGCATCGATGTTCAGCGCAAAGTAGCCGTTGGGTTTCTTTCCTTCCTCGTTGAAGCCCAGGCTGTAATGGGAAGCGCCCGGCGCGGAGATACCGAGGTCGGCCCTGGCATCGGAGGCCTTGAGGCGGAACTTCGCTGAGGCACCCTGGCACTCGATGCTCAGGGAAGCTGTCTTTTCAGGAAGTTGCAGATCCTGACCCGGCGTGAAGTCCGACAGCTTCACCGGATCGAGCTTCACTTCGGAGGCACCTGCCAGCGATACATTGCAGACCGCCGGCGAGATCGTGCCAGTCACCGTGAGATGGGCGGTGTCGTCGGCCATGGCGGAAACGGGAACCAGCGATGCCAGGGCGACGCCGGTAAACAATGCAAGATGACGCATCTGATACTTCTCCTGAAGAGGCCGTTACGGCCGTAAAACTCCTGCACGCCCATGCGATGCGTCATGGCTGTGCGACGCGTCCCGCCAGCTATCTGACTGCTGCCGCCGGAGCGCGTTCTGAGAGGTCGGCTATCGTATCGATGACATCGTCGGACCGACATAGGATCACTCCTATTTACGGGCACCGATTCATTGTGGAGGCCGATTCATTGTGGGAGCCGATTCATCGGCGAACCCGCGGCAGCGGGCCCGCGTGCCGCGACCACCCATCGCCGCTGAAGCGGCCCCCACAGGCCATGCGCGCGCCGACACTCACCAGACTTTGTAAACCTGCCCTGTTTGTCGACCCTCGACCGACCGCGAGAACGCCATCGCGGCGCGCGCGGCGCTCACCGGCTCGAAACCACGGAAGTACGGCGCGTAGGCATGCATCGCTTCGGTCAGCACGGTCGGGCTGACGACATTGATGCGGATGCCGCGGGGTAATTCGATGGCAGCGGCGCGGACGAAAGCCTCGACGGCTCCGTTGACCGTGCTCGCCACCGCGCCGGACAGAATCGGCTGCTCGGTGAGGATGCCGGTGATCAGGGTGAACGAGCCACCATCGCGCAGATGCGGCGTGCCCGCGTTGACCAGACGTATCTGGCCGAACAGTTTGTCCTGCAGGCCCTCGAGGTACTGCGCCTCGGTGAGCTCGCCCAGCGGCGCGAACGGTACCTTGCCGGCGGTGGAAATCACGGCATCGACCGGCCCCACGCTGCGGAACATCGCTTCGACGCTGGCCGTATCGCGCAGGTCGACGCGCACGTCGCCGTGGGAACGGCTTGCGCCGACGATCTCGTGCCGAGCACCCAGTTCCTTCGCAACCGCCTTGCCCAGGGTGCCGTTGGCGCCCACGATCAGGACCTTCATATTCGCCTCCTTGGTGATTGATAACAGGAAAGAGTACGCTCGGTCGCATGAACCGTCGCGCCGCCCTTTCGCTGCCGCCGCCCATGGCCGATACCTCGGCGCTCGGCCGTGAGCAGGATGTGCTCGGCCTCTCGGACGAACCGTCGATCCACTACCTCGATCATGGCTCGCGTAGCCGGCTCATCCGTTGGCATTACCACCCGGCCTACGAGCTTCATCTCATCGTCGCGACTGAGGGTACCGCCTACGTAGGCGACTACGAAGGCCGCTTCGCGCCGTACACCCTGATGCTGACCGGCCCCAACGTGCCGCATAACTGGGTAACCGATACGACTTGCGAGCCGGCCGCGCTGCGCGATCGCGTGATCCTGTTCTCGGAAGCCTTCGTGCGTCGCTGCATCGAGTTCTTCCCCTCGGCCCGGCACGTGAAGTCCTTGTTGCTGGAGGAAGCACGCTACGGGATCGAGTTCGCGCCGAACCTCGGCCGGCAGCTGGAACCGTACTTCCGCCGGGTAGCGGAGAATCCCGGATTACGTCGCGTGGCGAGCTTCTTCGAGATGATCGAAGCCCTCGCCGACGACCCCACACGACGACCTCTCAGCAGTCGTCCCTTCCAGGCATCGGCCGACCCCAGCCAATCGATGAAACTGCACCGCGCGGTGACCTTCATCGACCGACACCACGCTGGCGACGTGTCGCTCAAGACCGTGGCCGAACGCCTGGGCATGTCCGAAACCGCCTTCTCGCGATTCTTCCACCAGCACACCGGATACCGCTTCATCGACTACGTAAACCAGACGCGCGTGCAACGCGCATGCGAGAAGCTCGTGGCTTCCCCAGGGTCCATTACCGACATCTGTTACGAGGTCGGCTTCAGTAACCTGTCGAACTTCAATCGCCGCTTTCTCGTCCTCACCGGCATGACGCCGCGCGAATATCGGATGCGACACAGGCAACCCGCCGCCGACCTGTAATGGCGCGCCGCGTCACGCGGTAGATCCCCGCTCCTGCCTGGCCCGGCCTGTATACGTACTTTATTGCTGCCTTCACGAGGTGCTGCACCGCAGCATTAGCGGCTTCGCAGCGGGCGTTTCCACGTCCCGCAAGGCACTCAATCTGCAAAAAAGTACGCATCTTCACCGGAAAACGACGAGACACGTATTGGTGGTCGTAGTGTCCTTGAACCTATAAACGCTCATCCATTCGGTTCGCCGTTGAGGGAGGCAAGATGAGCGATTATCGGAACGGCCTTGGAAAAGGTGTCGTCTCCGTCCTGTTCGCGACGTGGCTGGGAACAGCCGGGATCGCGTACGCCGACACCACGCTCACCATCGGCACGGTGAACAACGCGGACATGGTGCGCATGCAGGCGCTCTCGTCCGAGTACGAGAAGAGCCACCCGGGCGTGCACCTGAACTGGGTCGTGCTCGAAGAGAACACCCTTCGGCAGCGCCTGACCACGGACATCGCCACACATGGCGGACAGTTCGACGTCATCACCATCGGCGCGTACGAGGCACCGCTATGGGGCGCGCAGAAATGGCTCAAGCCGCTGGATAACCTTCCTGCCGACTACGATACCAACGACATCTTCAAGAACGTGCGCGAGCAGCTGACGGTCGATAACCATCTCTACGCCGTGCCTTTCTACGCCGAAGCCAGCATCACCTACTTCCGCACGGACCTGTTCGCCAAGGCGAACCTGACCATGCCTGCCGAGCCCACCTGGGATCAGATCCGTGGCTTCGCGCAGAAACTGCACGATCCCGATCACGGCGTGTACGGCATATGCCTGCGTGGCAAGGCTGGCTGGGGCGAGAACATGGCCCTGCTCGGCACCGTCGTCAACAGCTATGGCGGGCGCTGGTTCGATGAGCAATGGCATCCGCAGATCGACACGCCGGAGTGGCACAAGGCGGTCAATTTCTATGTCGACCTGCTGAAGCATTACGGCCCACCGGGCCCCTCCGATAACGGTTTCAACGAGAACCTCGCGCTCTTCGCTTCCGGCAAATGCGCCATGTGGGTGGACGCGAGCGTCGGCGGCGGCACCGTCACCGATCCGAAAGAAAGCAAGGTCGTCGGCAACGTGGGCTTCGCACGCTCGCCCCATGAGGTGACCGATCGCGGTTCGTCGTGGTTGTGGGTCTGGTCGCTGGCCATCCCGGACAGCACCAGGCAGCCGGATGCAGCGCGCGAGTTCATCCTCTGGGCCACCTCCAAGCCGTACTTGAAGCTGGTCGCCGAGAAGTACGGCGCTCAGGCCACGCCGCCCGGCACGCGTGAGTCCACGTATGCCAACCCGGCGTACATGACGGCGGCGCCGTTCGCCAAGGTGACGTACGACTCGCTAAAGGCCGTCGACCCGTCGCATCCGACGCTCAAGCCGGTGCCATACAAGGGCATCCAGATCGTCTCGATTCCCGAGTTCCAGGCAGTCGCCACCCTGGTCGGCCGCGAGATCGCCGGCGCCCTGGCCGGTCGCGGCAATGTGGACCAACTGCTGCACACCGCCGACGCCGCCGTCAGCCGCACCATGAAGCGTGCCGGCTACTACGACCAGAAACCGGTCATCTCGAAGGAGCCGCCGAAATGAGCGCGCGTATCCGTAAACGCCCGGAKCGGCTGCTCGCCCAGCCCGCGATCATCATGCTGCTGGTGTGGATGATCGTGCCACTGGCGATGACGCTGTACTTCTCCACGCAGTACTACAACCTGCTGTATCCCGGTAAATCGGCCTTCGTCGGGCTGGAGAACTTCGCTTACTTCTTTACCTACCCGAGCTTCTGGACCTCGATACTCAACACCATCATTCTGGTCGGCAGCGTCCTTGTCGTCACTGTCGTCGGTGGCGTGCTTATCAGCGTATTGGTGGACGAGACCTTCCCCGGCCAGGGCATCGTGAGGATGCTGCTCATCTCGCCATTCTTCATCATGCCCACCGTCGCCGCACTGGTATGGAAGAACCTGCTGATGAATCCCGTCTCGGGCTTCCTCGCCTGGGTGTGGAAGCTGTTCGGCGCCACGCCGGTGAACTGGTTCGCCGACTGGCCGCTGTTTTCCATCATCACCGTGGTGTCGTGGGAATGGTTGCCCTTCGCCATCCTCATCTTCGTCACCGCGCTGCAGTCGCTCGACCGCGAGCAGATGGAAGCGGCACGCATGGACGGCGCACGTGGCTTTGCGATCTTCCGTTACCTCACCCTGCCCCACCTCGCACGGCCCATCGCCGTGGTGGTGATGGTCGAGGCCATCTTCCTGCTCAACATCTTCGCCGAGATCTTCGTCACGACGAACGGCGGTCCGGGCGATGCGACGACGAACGTGCCGTACCTGGTCTACACGCAGGCCCTGCTCGAGTTCGACGTGGGCGCGGCTTCGGCCGGTGGCCTGGTGGCCGTGGTGCTCGCCAACATCATGGCGGTGTTCCTCATCCGCCTGATCGGCAAGTCGCTGACCGAGAAGACCTGAGGAGCAACGACATGACCCGGCGCAAACACAATCAAACCGCCCGCACGATCCGCATCATCGCTTCATGGATCGTCGCGAYCGTCGTCTTCTTTCCCATCCTCTGGATGCTGCTGACCAGCTTCAAGTCCGAACTCGACGCCTTCAGCATGCCGCCGCATTTCTTCTTCACGCCCACGCTGGAGAACTACGAGCAGATCCTCGCGCGCGCCAACTATTTGCACTACGCATGGAACTCCATCGTTACCGCGGGCGGCGCGACCATCCTCGGCATGATCGTCGCGGTACCGGCCGCCTATGCCTTCGCCTACCACCCGACACTGAAGACCAAGAACATCCTGCTGTGGATGCTCTCGACGAAGATGCTGCCCAGCGTGGGTGTACTCGTACCGATCTACCTGATCTGCCGCGACCTCAACATGCTCGATTCGAAGACGGCGCTGATCATCATCTTCGCGCTGATCAACCTGCCGATCATGGTCTGGATGATCTACACCTACTTCCGCGACATTCCGTACGACATCCTCGAAGCGGCACGGATGGATGGCGCCAGCACGGGTCAGACGATGTTCCGCGTGCTGATTCCGGTCAGTCGCGGTGGCCTCGCCTCCACCGCGCTGCTCTGCCTGATCCTGTCGTGGAACGAGGCCTTCTGGTCGCTCAACCTCACCACCGCCAGCGCCGCGCCCCTGACCGCGCTGGTGGCCTCATTCTCGAGTCCCGAGGGGCTGTTCTGGGCAAAGTTGTCCGCCGTGTCGACCCTGGCCTGCGCACCGATCCTGGTGCTCGGCTGGCTGTCGCAGCGCCAGCTCGTCCGCGGCCTCACCTTCGGCGCAGTCAAATAGGAGTCGCTCATGTCCCGTCTGGAAATCCGTTCGCTGCGCAAGTCGTTCGAGGGCGTCGAGGTCATCAAGGGCATCGACCTGGTCGTTGAGGACCGCGAGTTCTGCGTGTTCCTTGGCCCCTCCGGCTGCGGCAAGTCCACCACGCTGCGGCTGATCGCCGGCCTCGAAGAGGCTGACGAGGGGCAGATCCTTCTCGATAAGGACGACATCACCGACCGCGCCGTCGACAAGCGCGACCTGGCCATGGTGTTCCAGAGTTACGCGCTGTACCCGCACATGACCGTGCGCGAGAACATGTCGTTCGCACTGAGGCTGGCGAAGATGGACCAGCGCGCGATCGACGAGAAGCTCGGCCGGGCGACGAAGATCCTTGCGCTGGAGCCGTACCTCGACCGCAAACCCTCGGCCTTGTCGGGCGGGCAGCGCCAGCGCGTGGCGATCGGACGTGCCATCACCCGCGAGCCGCGCGTTTTCCTCTTCGACGAGCCGCTGTCAAACCTCGATGCCGCGCTGCGTGCGGCAACGCGACTGGAAATCGCGCGGCTGCATCAGGAACTGAATGCGACGATGATCTATGTCACGCACGACCAGGTCGAAGCGATGACGTTGGCCGATCGCATTGCCATCTTCAACGAAGGCCGCATTGCGCAGATCGGCAAGCCCATGGAGCTATACCACCATCCGGTGAACAAGTTCGTGGCCGGCTTCCTCGGCATGCCACAGATGAATTTCTTCGAGGCCACGGTCGAAGGCGGCAACGTGCGCCTCGACAATGGCAACAACGTGACCATTCCCGGTGCCAGCCAGTTGAATGGCAAGGTCACCATTGGCATCCGGCCCGAGCATCTTCGCGTCTGCGACAGTGACGGCACCGGCGAAACGGTTAGCGGCAAGCTCTCGGTCGTCGAGCGCCTTGGCAGCGAGACGTATGCCTATGTGGATGTGCCGCAGGTCGGCTCGATCACCGTGCGTGCCGACGGCGATTTCGAGCGGCGCGCGGGACGCGACATCTGCATTCGTCTCGACCTCACGCACGCACACGTGTTCGACGCCTCCGGCGCCGCCATCCATCATCCCTGAGACCGCCTCATGTCTGTCCCCCTAGGCAACGCCACACTCGACCGCCTTCCCCAGGGCGTCGATGCACCGCCCTTCGATCGCACGAAGGTCACCGCCGGCATCGCGCACATCGGTATCGGTGCTTTTCACCGTGCGCACCTGGCCATCTACACCAACCACGTCCTGGCCGATGTCGACATGCACGGATGGGGCATCCTTGGCATCAACCTTCTCGAGCACGATCGCCCGCTGGCGGAGGCACTCAAGGCGCAAGGCGGCCTGTACTCGGTCAGTGAATTCGATCCACGCGGCGTGCGGAAGACCCACGTCGTCGGCGCGATGGTCGAATACCTGTATGCGCCAGACGACGGTGACGCCGTGCTCAAACGCCTGGCAGACCCGGCCATTCGCATCGTCTCGCTGACGATTACCGAGGGCGGTTATCTGATCGACGAGCACGGCACGTTCCGCCTCAACGATGAAACGGTGGCGCACGACTTGAAACACCCCGACGCCCCCAGGGGCGTCTTCGGCTTCATCGTCGGCGCGCTCGAGTCACGGCGCAAGGCTGGCGTCGCACCGTTCACCGTCATGTCCTGCGACAACCTGCGCCACAATGGCTCGCAGGCGAAGAAGGCGGTGCTCGCGTTCGCCAACGCGCGCTCGAAGGAACTGGCCGACTGGATCGACGAGGAAGTGGATTTCCCCAACGGCATGGTCGACCGCATCACGCCGGCGACCACGCCAGAGGTACGCGACCAGCTCAATGCCGCCACCGGCCTCGACGACAAGGCACCCGTCGTCTGCGAAGACTTCATCCAGTGGGTGCTTGAAGACAAGTTTCGTCAGGGCCGCCCGGCCTGGGAACGTCACGGTGTGCAGATCGTCGACGACGTCTCGCCGTATGAAGACGCGAAGATCCGCCTGCTCAATGGCTCGCACCAGATGCTCTCCTACCCGGCCTTCCTTTCCGGGCATCGGCAGGTCGACGTGGCGGTGAGGGATCCGCTGTTCAACACGTATCTGACAGGCTTCCTCAACGAGGACGCCGGCGTCTGGCTCACGTCGCTGCCCGGCATGGATCTTGACCCGTACAAGAAGAAGCTGCTCGATCGTTTCAGCAACGCCTCCATCGCGGACCAGCTCGACCGCTTGTGCCTGGACGGCGGTTCGAAGATCCCCGGCTTCCTCGGCCCGACGATCACCGCCTGCCTGGAGAACGGCAAGGATGCGCGACGCCTGGCTTTCCTGCTCGCCGCCTTCGACCGCTATGTGCGGGTGGGCAAGGACGACCACGGCGAGGCTTATCCGCTGCGGGAGCCCAACGCGATGCGACTGGTTCAGCCGCTCATCGACAGCGGCTCAAAGGACACCCTGATCGAAAGCGTGGAGCTGGTCGGCCCGCTCCCCGCGAAGGACAGACGCTTCCGCAAGCAGTACGACACCTATGTAACGTCTCTGGAGAAGAAGGGCGTGCGCGCGACGCTGGAGAACCTCGATGCCCTCGTCGACTAAAGGGTAACGGTATCGTCGCAGGCGCTTCACCGCCTCGAACCTACGTTGAACGCCTTCCCCGTAGTCGAGTGAGGTTCCCGCCGATGCCGTACAACCCGAGCAATCCGCAACCGCCCTTCGCCGAGCCGGGCAAGAACCGCCCGGATAGCGAGATCCGCAAGCCCGGCAGCTATAAGCCCGAGTACGATGCGGACCCCGAACCGCCTGAGGACAATGATCCCATTGAGCCGCTCAAGCGTTGATGTGTTTCCCAGGGCGCCGAAAGGCGCCCTTTTTTTGGCTAGACTTCCCCGCATGAGCCCCCCACCCAAGAAGCCCCAGCCGCGGCGCGCGGCGCCGCCGTCCGCGCGCAAGGTCGCCCCGCCGAAGCCCGTCGCCCGGCCCGCCGATGCTTCGACCACGGCCGAGCGCGTGCTTGCCTTCCTTCTGAAGGGCCTGCCGCCGGCGCGACGCGAGAAGATCCACGCGTACCTCGTGCTCACCCGCATGGACCGGCCCATCGGCGCCCTGCTGCTGCTCTGGCCGACCTGGTGGGCGCTGTGGCTGGCAGCGAAGGATTTTCCGCCGATCGGTTCGCTGCTCATCTTCACCCTGGGCGTGTTCGCCATGCGCTCGGCCGGCTGCGCGATCAACGACTATGCGGACCGCAAGCTTGACCCCCAGGTAGCGCGCACCGCAGGCCGGCCAATCGCCAGCGGGCGGGTCACGCCGCGCGAGGCGCTGTACGTCTTCGCCGGATTGCTGGTCTTCTCGTTCCTGCTGGTGCTGTTGACCAACCGGTTGACCATCCTGCTTTCGTTCGGCGGTGCCGCGCTGGCTGCCATCTATCCGTTCTGCAAGCGCTACACCAACCTGCCGCAGGTAGTACTCGGTGCCGCCTTCGGCTGGTCCATCCCGATGGCATTCGCCGCGGTGACCAACAGCGTGCCGCCCGTCGCCTGGCTCCTCTTCATCGGCAATATCCTGTGGTCGGTGATCTACGACACCGAATACGCCATGGTCGATCGCGAGGAAGACATCAA
Source organism: Luteibacter sp. P4_D7_3 (assembly GCF_056401735.1). NCBI lineage: Bacteria > Pseudomonadati > Pseudomonadota > Gammaproteobacteria > Lysobacterales > Rhodanobacteraceae > Luteibacter > Luteibacter sp. P4_D7_3. The sequence goes on along the minus strand of NZ_JBFUIT010000068.1, from coordinate 4,050 downwards.
GGCCGGTGCGAAGTCCACCGCGATTCTTTTCGCCGATGCGGACCTGGTCATCATCGGCATCCTGATGGGTACCTTCCTGCTCACGATGTTGCTGGTCGGTACGCGGTCGGCGCTGGGCTGGCCTTACTGGCTCGGTCTTGCCGCCACGGCCGGCCTGTTCGCGTACCAGCAATGGCTGATGCGCGACCGCGCACGCGATGCGTGCCTTCGGGCGTTCCGCCACAACAACTGGGTCGGCCTCGCTCTATGGCTCGGCATCGTGATCGCGCTGGCTCTGTGACTCAGGAGCCCGGCGTGCCGGGGGTTCCGAACTGCCGCCGCCACGCGTAGGCGACCAGATGCCAGGGATGAAACACGAAGCTCAGGCTGTGATCGCCCGCGGGCACACAGACCGCGCGGAACATGCCGTTGGCCCGGTGCACCGCAAGGGGTATGCCGTCCAGTTCCGCCTCCCAGCCGGGATAGTCGAGCTCGCCCGCCACGATCCACCCTGCTTCGGTCGAGCGGGTCAACAGATCGATGCGCGTATGCGTGCTGGCACGGACACGCGCGTCCACGATGCCACCGCATGAGAGCGAGGTGGCGCGCCCCACCACGAAGTCATCGTTGTCTCGGGGGGTCAGCCAGAGCGTCGTTGCGAAGTCGGTCGCTTCGAAGTCGGACGCAGCCGGCCATTCATCCACGGCCAGCGAGCGCGACAGGGTCGGGTTGAGAAAGCGCGGGTAGGCCGTCTCGCGGCGCCAGATGTCGACATCCCTGCCCGCCTGCACCATGTGGTGCTGAGGCGGTGGCGTATATGGCGGCAGGTCGGTGCGATGCCCGACCACCACATAGCGGACACCGAGCAGATCATCCAGCCGGTTCGTCGGACTGACGTTGTACGGCACCCCCACGGCCGGCACGCTGCTGCTCTCTCGCGGCCCGTACCAGGTTTCATACAGCGCATAACGCAGGGGGTTGTATCCCTGCGTGGACGACATGCCCGTGACGATGACCGTGTTGTCCCAGTTCGTATTCGTGTTCGTGGTGGTGATCCGATCGGCCATGCCGACCTGGCCGGATGAGAGCTGCTCGGACAGATAGCGCACGGCGGGATGGCGTGCGAAACGCGCAGCACCGTCGCCGCCCTCGTTGAAGGTGCCATTGAGGTTGAAGCTGCGGTAGTCCGCAACGAGCACCGCCACCAACCAGACGGCGGCGCGCCAGTCGCTGCCGGGTTTTCGCAGCCGCCAGAGGGCAAAGGCGGCGACCGCCACGCAGACGAAAGAACTGCCGTGATGCATCGACGCGGCCAGGACAGCCAGCCAGGCCGTCGCAACGACCAGCAGGACGGTGAGCTCGCGGCGTGACTGCAGGTCGATCCGGCTGGCCGCGATGCCGCTGACGAAGGCGAGGGCAAAGTTGAGCAGGTAGGCCGCATCGGCGGGGCGCCGAAAGTGAACCAGCCCGGGCAACCAGGCATAGAGCCAGCCGTACAGCGGCGTGTGGGTTCCGAGCATGTAGAGGCTGGCAGCGACCGCCACGGCACCGAAGAACACCAGGGTCCGACGGGTCGCGCCGTCCGACCATGCGCGCTTCAGCCCGAACAACGCCAGAAGCGGCACGACGCCGATATAGAGGAAGCCCTCGATCACGTCGACGGGCGAGTGCGCCAGGTCACGCTGCGCGTTGAACGCATTGGGATGGACGAGAAAGGCGAAGGTACGCAGATCGAGCGAGCCGACCGTCGCGAACGAGAGGGGCAATGCGTTCCGGTTCGACAGGCTCATCGCCGCCCAGCTGAAAGCCAGCTGCGGCAGACCCACGACGAGGGCGACGACCAGGGCCATCGCCATGGCCATGGCCAGCGCCCGACGCTGCGCGACCGTAACGGCGGACCACTGGCGCACGACCGCCACGGCGCCGTAGGCGGCGATCATCAGGACGAACAGGTAAGTCACCTGGACCAGCTGGGTCACCATCGCACCGGCGGCGAAGCCCAACAGGCAGCCGAACCCGATCGACGGCCGGGAAAGCAGGTAGCGAAGAGCCAGCAGTACGACGGGAACGTAGGCGTAGGCAATGACGATCGGCGTGTGCTCCAGCCGGGAAGCCGCCACGCCACCGGCCATGAAAACCGTCGCCCCGACCAGACACCCCAGTGCATTGGCACCGTGCCTGCGAAGGAGGTCGAGCATGGCCGCACCACCGAGCAGGAGATGCAGGAGCACGCCCCAACAGAACCAGACGGCACCGGGCTCTGCGCGCAACACCATCCAGGCCATCAGGAGCGGCGAAAACATCATCCCCTGGGGATCGCCGATCTGGGCGTAACCGCCGTAGATATACGGGTTCCACCAGGGCCATTGGCCGCTACGCAGGGCATGCGCGTTGAAATACACCGTGGGATAGAACTGATCGATGGCATCCCAGGGCAGCACCCGCCCCATGAACAGCACATTGAAATTCAGCAGCACCCAGACGACGCAAAGGGCCAGCAGCAGGCGGCGGTAGGAGGTGGTCTCGGGGATCAAGGCGGCGCGCCGGCGCTCAAGGGGGGGCGGCGGGAGTGTATAGGATCTTGCGACAGCCTCAGTTTTCTGCGCGCACCGCTCCGTGCCGGGCCCGGTCGCCTCACCCGCACCCGCTCTGTGATCGTCGTCACGCTGTGAGCGTCCCATGACGATTTATCACGATTGAAACCGCATGGTCATGCGAGGTGAGTCGATCCGTCATGAGTAACGCATAAGTTCCTACGGGTTGTGTTGCCCCCTCCCCGGAGCGTTAGCCCATGTTGCGTACCAAGCCCCTCCACCGCGCTATTCGTGCGGTGCTAGCCGCTGCTTTGCTCGTCGCCGCCGCCTCGACTGCCCACGCCGACGACACGCCGCCGCAGAAGAAAACCACCGATCTCGACAACGTGGTGGTGACTGCCCGCTCGGGCATCGAGACCCGCACCAAGGCCGAGACGAGCTACTCCATCACCACCATCGACGAAGATCGCCTGCGCATGCAGGCGCCGACGAGCGTCACCGAGGCGGTCAAGTCGGTGCCGGGCTTCTGGGTCGAATCCTCCGGCGGCGAGGCCTCGGGCAACATCCGTGCGCGCGGCATCCCGGTGGACGGCTACGGCTCGGTCACCCTGCTCGAAGACGGTATTCCCGTGCAGCACGATCCCGCCCTGGGCTACCTCAACGCCGACCAGGTGTTTCGCCTCGACGAAACCATCGAGCGCGTCGAAGTCGTCCGCGGCGGCCCATCGTCTATCTTCTATTCGAACGCACCGGCAGGCGCGATCAACTTCATTCCGCGCCAGGCTGGCGACACACCCGAGGGACTGATCAAGTACACGGTGGGTAACTATTCGTTGAACCGCCTGGACTTCTGGTACGGCACGCCCATTGGCGGCGGCTGGAAGCTGGGTGTCGGTGGCTTCTGGCGCGTGGATGACGGCCAGCGCAACCCGGGCTATCGCGCCAACGACGGCGGTCAGCTGCGCGCCACGCTGTCGAAGAAGCTCGAGAACGGCGATATCAGCTTCGACGTGAAGCACATGGACGACAAGGTGGCCCTGTACCTCGGCGTGCCGATGCGAACCAATGGCAACGGCGACATTCGTGCCGTGCCGGGTTTCAACGGCAACTACGGCACGCTGGCAGGCCCGGAGACCGAACACCTGCAGATGCGCGAGGGCGACGGCAGCCTCTACAACTTCGACAATAGCGAAGGCACCCACGTCAAACGCACGCAGGTATCGTTCAAGTTCGATCACGACCTCGGCGACGACTGGAAGCTGGCCGAGTCCATGCGCTACAACACCACGGATACGCAGCGCAACGGCGTTTTTCCCAACGCCTTGCAGAGTGCATCGTCGTTCATCACGCAGGACAGCAAGCGCCTTTCGCTCATACCGGGCGCCACCGCGCTGCAGTTCCGCTACGTGGACAACCCGGGCCAGGTGTTCAACACGGCCAACCAGAACGGTAACGGCCTTGTTCTCACCGACGGCCTGCGCGGCGTGACGATGCCGGTGAACGAGTTCATCAACGACACGCGTGTCCTGCGCCAGTT
>NZ_JBFUIT010000067.1:0-15538 GCF_056401735.1 Luteibacter sp. P4_D7_3 | reverse complement strand
AGCGAAGCGATCGCGCCGTTACGGTTGATCGTGTAGTTGGTGCTGCGGATCGAGATCGGCAGCTCCTGCGCCGTGCCCGGATACGATTTCTGGCCCGGCGACCACCAATGGCCCTGGCCGGCGTCTTCGTGGTGGTAGACCTGGGTGTGCAGCGTGGCGCCATCGGCAACCGTGAAGTCGCCAGCGAGGTAGTAGAGGTCGTCGCTACGCAACGCGCGGCTCTGGTAATACGCGTCGTCGATGTTATCGACGCCGCCGGAGAAGCCGCAACGCGGATCGCTCACGCCGCCCTTGGTGTACGTGGGCGAGCAGTAGGCGGCGGCGAGCGCACGCTTCCAGTCCGGTGCGTAAAGGTTCCAGTCCCACCCGAGCCCACGCTTCAGGCCGCTCTTGGACAGGTACGCATAGTCGGCCTGACTGGTGCGCGAGGTATCGGCGAAACCGGTGATGCGATTGCCCTCGCCGAACTCATAGACCGCCTTGCCGTTGAACTGCTTGGTGTTGGTCGGCGAGTTCGGGTTGGCCCACATGTCCGCGTCGGTGTGCGCACCGGACAGGTACATCGAGAAGCCCTTGTAATCGCCGGTATCGATGCGCGCGTAACTGCGGCGGTTATGGTCGCTACCGAAGGTCTGTGCAACCTTCCCGCCGAAGGTCTTGGCCGGATCGGACGAGAAGTACTGGATCGCGCCGCCGAGGTTACTGGTGGATGCGGTGCCGAGAGCACCAATGCCTTCGGACAGCTCGACGGTCGCCATGTTCTCCGCGATCAGTGCACGCGAGATGTTCAGGCCGTTGTAGTTGCCGTAGGCGTTATCGCCCAGTGGCAGGCCGTCCAGCGTGTAACCGAGGCGGGTGGCGTTGAACCCACGCAGGGTGATCGTCTGCGATTCCTCATTGGCGCCGAAGGCATCGTTCGACTGCACGGACACACCCGGCAGGCGGTTCAGGATCTTCTGTGGGCTGGTACCCGGCGGCAGTACCTTCTGGTCGGCGGGCGTGATGCGCTGCACCTGCCGGGTCTCACCCTGACCGATGACCGAGACGCCTTCGAGTTGCTGTGCCTGATCGGCGGTGGCGGGCGGCGGCACGTCCCCGGCGCGGGCCTGGACGGACATGGCGGCAACAAGGGCGAGAAACAGGGTGCGACGGGAAAGCGTCATCGACAGGGAGCTCGTCGTGGGGGAAGCCGACAAGCGTGCAGACTCGATATGTATGTTTTCTTACGATGTGATGTGATTCTTGCGAAGGGGTGACGCCTATCGCACTACCGGCACCTCGTCCCCGAACTGAAACACGCGGGCCTCAACATGCTCACCTTTTATCCTCACGGAAACCCGTCATGCGTCGACTTGCTGCCCTGGCCACCCTCCTCCTTGCAGCGGTGACCTTGGATGCCCACGCGCACCGGGTCATCGTCTTCGTCTGGGATGGCATGCGGCCGGACGCGATCAGCGAGGACGACACGCCCAACCTGGCGGCGTTGGCGAAACAGGGCACCTTCTTCGCGGACAACCACGCGACGTACCCCACCTTCACCATGATCAACGCGTCGAGCTTCGCCACCGGGTCGTTCCCCGGAACCATCGGCTTCTTTGGCAACCGCTTCTGGGCGTCCGGCGCCACGGGATTCGACGCCAAGGGCGCGCCAAGCGACTACAACGCGCCGATCTACACCGAGGACTACGCCGTCCTTCGTGCCCTCGACGACCACTGGCACCACGATCTCCTGGAGGCGCCCACCCTGCTCGACCGCGCACGCAAGGCCGGGCTCAAGACCGCGGTGGTCGGTAAATCGGGACCGGCCTTCATGCAGGACATCCACGAGGGCGGCGTCATCCTCGACGAGAACGTGGCGCTGCCGCTGGACTTCGCCAGGCGCCTGACCAAGGCGGGCCTGCCGTTACCGGCGAACACGGTTCACGCCTACGACGCGGACCGCTTCCAACTGGAGCCGGACAACGGCGCGCCGACCGCCCAGCTGCCGCTGGTCACCCTGAAGGATGGTGTGAGCTCGGACGCATCCGACGCCGCCGGCGCCCCGCCAGCGGCAGCCAACGCCTACCTGATGAACGCCTTCCTGACGTACATCCTTCCGGTCGAGAAGCCCGATGTGAGCTTCGTCTGGCTCCGTAATCCCGACTCCACCGAGCACCTCTATGGCGTGGGTTCGCCCAACTTTCATCTGGCCCTGCGCGCGCAAGACGAACTGCTGGGCAAGTTGCAGGCACGGCTGAAGGAGCTGGGCATGGACGCGGATACCGACCTGGTCATCGTTTCCGACCATGCCCACAGCAACGTCTCCGCGCCGCGCGACCTGTTTCCGCTGCGCACGATTGCGGACGGGCGGGTCGGCAAGCCCGATGGCGAGTGGGGCTACTCCGTATCCGGAGCCATCCGCCTGGCCGACGACATGACCCGAGCCGGATTCACCGCCTTCGACGGCTACGGCTGCCTCTATGTGCCCGTCATGTCCGGCATCGAAGCCGACGGCAAGCCGTTACGTCCGACGCGCTTCGACGACGACGGCAAGCTCTGTGGCAAGCCAGGTCCGTACACGACACCCGCCTATAAGGTGCCCGCCGAACTGCCGAAGCAGTCCTTCGTCATCGCGCCCAACGGAGGCAGCGAGTACCTCTACCAGCCTGAGCACGATCGCGCGCAGGTGCTCAAGGCCGTGCGCTTCCTGCAGAGCCAGGAGGCTTTCGGCGCCATCTTCGTCGATGCGCGCTATGGCAAGATTCCCGGCACCCTGCCCCTCGGCAGCGTGCACCTGGCGAACAAGCGCGCGCCGGACATTGTGGCCAGCTACGACTTCGATGCGGAAGCGACCGTGCAGGGATTCAAGGGCACCGTGTACACCAGCATGTCGAACGAGCGCGGCATGCACGGCAGCTTCAGCCCGGTCGACGTGCATAACCTCCTGCTGGTCAGCGGCCCCGACTTCCGCAAGAACACGCGCAGCGAGTTGCCGAGCGGCAACGTGGACCTTGCGCCCACGCTGGCCGCCGTACTCAAGCTGGATCTGGGCAAACCGGACGGGCGTGTGCTGCGTGAGTCCATCGAAGGACGCAGCGGCGACGGCCTCGCCGTGACGTCGGCGGATGTGACGACCGACACCGCCACGGGTCTGGACGTGCGCCGCGTGGACGGCTCTGCGATGAACCGCACCGCCTACCGCTTCGTCCTCAAGACCAAGCAGCTCACCGACAACGGCAGAACCTACACCTATTTCGACCAGGCCAAGGCTGAACACTTGCCCTGAGGAGGGCTTCGGTGGGAACCGATTCATCGGCGATGGGTGCTTGCCGCATCCTGCCCCGCTTCGTGGGATCGCCGATGAATCGGCTCCTACAGGAGCACGGCCGTTATGCCGCTGCGGCGCTTTCTGCTAGTTTTCCGCCCCGATACCCTACGTCCCACCGGATACCCCCATGCTCAAGCATCTCGCGATGGCCACGCTTTCGGCCGCACTGCTCGCCTCCTGCGCCGGCGCGCCGAAAGACAAGACGGCCCACCCCGCCGCTATCACCGATGGCGCGACGCTGGACCTGGCTATCCTCGAGACGACCGACGTCCACTCGAACATTCTTTCGTACGACTACTACAAGCAGAAGGACGATCCGAGCTTCGGCTACGAGCGCGTTGCCACACTGATCCGCCAGGCTCGTAAGGAGTTCCCGAATACGGTGCTGTTCGACAGCGGCGACACCATCCAGGGGTCCGTACTCGCCGATTACCAGGCCATGGTCAAGCCGGTGGGCTGCGACACCGAGCTGGGCATCTACGCCGCAATGGACGCGATCGGTTACGACGGCGGTACCGCAGGCAACCACGAGTTCAACTACGGCCTGCCCTTCCTCGCCCAGGTCACCAACACGTCGATGAACGTGGACGGTGTGAAGGCCCAGCAGTGTGCGGGACCGAAATTCCCGCTGGTGCTGTCCAACGTTTACAGCACGCGCGATGGCAAGCCCATCTTCAAGCCGTGGACCATCGTGACCAAGACAGTCAACGTCACCACCACGATGGGCAAGGTGGTGCCGACGACGCTGAAGATCGGCATCATCGGTTTCACGCCGCCGCCGATTCTCGACTGGGACAAGCGCAACCTGCAGGGCAAGGTCACCGTCGACGGCGTCGTCGAAGCCGCGAACAAATACATGCCGGAAGTGCTCGCGCAAAAGCCCGACCTGGTGGTCGCGATCCTGCACGGGGGCCTCAACACCGCGCCGTACACGCCGCAGATGGAGAACGGCGGCTGGTACCTCGCCGGCGTGCCGGGCATCGACGCGCTGCTTCTGGGTCACTCGCACACCGAGTTCCCGGGGCCGCGCTACATGGACATGAAGGACGTGGACGCGAAGCGCGGCATCGTGCGCGGCGTGCCCGCCGTGATGGGCGGCTTCTTCGGCAAGGATCTGGGCGTGATCAACATGACGTTGAAGCGCGAGGGTGATCGCTGGGTGGTGGAGAAGGACAAGAGCCACAGTCAGGTCCGCCCGATCTGCCCGAAGAAGAACGAGTGTGTCGCCGTCGACCCGACTATCGAGCCGATCGTGAAGGACGCACACGAAGCCGCGATCGCCTACGTCAACACGCCCATTGGCGCGACGGACCACGACCTCACCAGCTACTTCGCGGACGAAGGCAACATGAGCGCGCTTGCCGTGGTCAATGCCGCGCAAGCCGACTACGCGCGTGATGAGCTCAGCCGTACGCACCCGGAATGGAAGGACGTCCCGCTGATCTCCGCCGCCTCCGCGTTCCGTACAGGCTTCGGCGGCCCGGACGATTACACCGATGTGTCGAAGGGTCCCCTGACCATCCGCAATGCGGCGGATCTGTACTTCTATCCGAACACGCTCGCCGCAGTGAAGATCGATGGCGCCGGGGTGAAGGCGTGGCTGGAAGAGTCGGCCCGACGCTTCAACCAGATCGATCCCTCGAAGGAGGGGGAACAGGCACTGACCGGCAAGTTCGTGGCGTACAACTTCGACCAGATGCAGGGTGGCATCACCTACACCATCGACGTCACCAAGCCAGAAGGCCAGCGCATCGGCAACCTCCGCTACAAGGGTAAGCCGGTCGACGATGGCCAGCCCTTCATCGTGGTGACCAACAGCTATCGCGCAAACGGTGGCGGCGGCTTCCCGGGCATGAATGGCGATTCCGTCGTCCTGAACGCGCCGGACGGCAATCGCGAAGTCGTGATCAAGTGGGTGGAAACGAAGAAGACCATCACCGCGAAAGATGTCGACAAGCGTTCGTGGAGCTTCGTCCCGGTGAAGACCAAGGGCACGCTCACGTTCACCGCGGCGGCCGGCAAGGAAGACATCGCCAAGGCCCAGCACCTCGCCATCAAACAACTCCGCGACAACGGCGACGGCACCGCCGTCTACGCGCTAGACCTTTCAAAACGCTGATCTTGTTTGTGGGAGCCGCTTCAGCGGCGATGGGCGCTGCCGCAATCCCCCCCGCCGCTGAAGCGGCTCCCACAGTTCGCACCTGTCGGCACCTCCGCCAAAATCCACATAGGCCATCCGGCCGGCCCCGACCCGCTTGACAGTCCCCTACACGCGGGCATAACGTCGGGCCCATGCATCCCAACACGCCAGCGCTGCGTTTCACCCCGGCCCTCCCGGCCGGCGCGCTTGCGTCCGTGTCCACCACCGCGACTACAACGACAACGACCACTACCCTGGTCGGAGGATCGGAGTTCGCGCGCGCCTAGTTTCTTGTCGCTGCCGGCCCCGACCTCCCGCAGGACGGGATCGGCGCCGGAACTCCCAGCCAAGATCCCAAACCTGATGTGACGAAGGGCCTCTCACCGGAGGCTTTCATCGTGTCCATCGCTGTCGAGTTACCCCGTTCTCCCTTACGTGTTGCGCCTCTGCGCGTGGCCGTCGCTCCCCTTGTGGTCAATGTCGGTGTCGTCGGACCCGGCAAGGTCGGCAGCGCCTTCCTGGCCCAGATGCGCCTGGCCGCACCCCGTCTGCTGCGCGAGTGCAACCTGCAGCTCAGCCTGCGGGCGGTGAGCGACAGCCGGCATATGTGGCTGGATTGCGATGACGACGCCCTCAACGGTCGCCAGCACGGCGCCCAGATCTGGCGTCCGGCCGAGCTCGACGAGTTCGCCGCGTATGTGGCGGGTCGCGAGGGCGAAGTGGCCGTACTAGCCGACTGCACCGCCAGCGACCTCGTGGCCAACCATTACGCCGGCTGGCTCGCCGCCGGCATCCACATCGTCACCCCGAACAAGCGCGCCGCCAGTGGGCCGCTGGATCGCTGGCACAAGATTGCCCGTGCCTCCGACGCCAGCGGCGCCCGCCTGCACTACGAAGGCACGGTGGGTGCGGGCTTGCCGGTGGTGCAGACCCTGCGCGACCTGATCGACACGGGCGATGAACTGCTCGCCGTGGAAGGCATGCTCTCCGGTACCCTGGCCTGGCTGTTCAATCGCTTCGATGGCTCGGTACCGTTCTCGGCGCTGGTCCGCGAGGCGCATGCCATGGGCTATACGGAGCCCGATCCGCGTGACGACCTTTCCGGCATGGACGTGGCCCGGAAGCTGGTGATTCTCGCCCGGGAAGCCGGCGTCGGCCTGTCCCTGGACGACGTGAACGTACGCAGCCTGATCCCCGCCGAGCTGGCCGACGGCAGCCGCGAGGGCTTCATGGCGAATCTCGACGCCATGGATGCGCCGATGGCCGCCCTGCTTGCCGATGCCCGCGCCGCGGGCGGCGTGCTCCGCCACGTGGCCCGTCTCGATGGGCGGAACGCCTCGGTAGGCGTGCAGGTGATCGGTGCCGACCACGCTTTCGCGCACTCGCGCCTCACCGATAACGTGGTGCGTTTCGCCACGCGCCGTTACTGCGACAATGCCCTGGTCGTCCAGGGGCCGGGTGCCGGTCCCGAGGTCACGGCGGCGGCGGTCTTCACGGATCTGCTGCGCGTGGCCGGTGCCATGGGAGTAAAACGGTGCGCATGCTGAAAGAAGAATCCTCGCCCCTGGTCCGTGCGGATGTCGCCGTGGCCGAGGCCTACGCCAGTGTCGGCAATGTCGGCATCGGGTTCGACATCCTTGGACACTGCGTCGCAGGCGCAGGCGATCGTGCCGAAGTGCGTCGCATCCCCGAGCGGGAAGTGCGCATTGCCTCGATCGATGGCGTGATCACGGACCTGCCGATGGCTGCCGCGGACAACACCGCCGGCGCCTCGTTGCTGTCGATGATGCATGGGCTGCAACTGCCGTTCGGCTTCGAGCTGGTGCTGCACAAGGGCATCGCGCTGGGCTCGGGCATGGGCGGATCGGCGGCGTCCTGCGTCGCGGCTGTCGTTGCCGCCAATGCGCTGCTGGACGAGCCGCTGTCACGCGAGGCTTTGTATCCGTTTGCGTTGGACGGCGAGGTGGTTGCCAGCGGTAGTCGTCATGGCGATAACCTCGGACCGATGTTGCTCGGTGGCCTCGTGCTCGCCACTGACAAGCGCCTCGTGCGCATTCCGGTGCCGGGCGAGTGGCATTGCGCGCTGATCCATCCGCACGTGGTGCTGGAAACCCGCCGTGCCCGTGCTGCACTGGCCGGCCATTACGCGCTGAGCGAGTTCGTGGCGCAGAGTGCCAATCTCGCGCTGGTGCTGGCGGGCTGCTATCGCGGAGAAGCGACGCTGGTTCGCGAAGGACTCTCCGATGTGCTGGTGGAACCACGTCGTGCGCCACTGATTCCCGGTTTCGCTGCCGTGAAGCAGGCCGCGCTCGACCATGGCGCCTTCGGTGCCAGCATTTCCGGCGCCGGCCCGAGCGTGTTCGGCTGGTTCGAAGATCGCGCCTCGGCCGAGGCCGCGTCGATCGACATGCGCGCCGCCTTCAAAGCTGCCGGTCACGACAGTGACGTACTCGTCGCCCCCATCGACGGCCCCGCCGCCCGGTTGCTCTGACCATGCGCTATGTCAGCACGCGCGGCGGTGCCGCGCCCACACGTCTTTCCGATGCCATCGCCGCAGGCATCGCGCCCGACGGCGGGCTGTATGTTCCCGAGACGATGCCGACGGTGCCGCTGCCTCCGGCGAACGGCTACCTCGCGGGGACCGCGCTGCGCATGCTCGAGCCCTTCTTCGAGGGCGATCCGCTCGAAGACGATCTGCCGGCGATCTGCGCCGAAGCGTTCGCCTTTCCGGCACCGCGTCGCGAGTTGAAGATCGAAGGCGCTCATGTGCTGGAGCTCTTCCATGGGCCCACCGCAGCATTCAAGGACTTCGGTGCGCGCTTCCTCGCGGCTTGCCTGAGCCGCCTGCGCCGCGACAGCGATCGCCCACTCACCATCCTCGTAGCCACGTCGGGCGATACCGGTGCGGCCGTCGGCGCCGCTTTCCACAACCTGCCCGGCGTGCGCGTCGCGATTCTCTACCCAGACAACCGCGTCTCGCCACGCCAGGCGCACCAACTCGGCAGCTTCGGCGGTAACGTGCGCGCCCTGCGTGTGGAAGGCAGTTTCGACGACTGCCAGCGCATGGTGAAGGGCGCACTCGGCGATGCCGCCTTGCAGGCCGACGTGCCGATGTCCTCGGCGAACAGCATCAGCCTCGGGCGCCTGCTGCCGCAGATGGCTTACTTCGGGCATGCGTCACTGAACGCCGATGGCGTGATGAATGTCATCGTGCCAACCGGGAATCTCGGCAACGCCGTTGCCTGCCTGTGGGCACGCGAAATCGGGTTGCCGATTGGCGATGTGGTGTTCGCGTGTAACGCAAACGATACGCTGCCGGAGTTCTTTGCCGGGAAGCCGTACCAGGCGCGGGACGCGGTGGCGACGATCGCCAATGCGATGGATGTGGGCGCGCCGAGCAACTTCGAGCGGCTGAGTCATCTGTTCGGGGGCGACGATAATGCGCGTCGCAGCGGTCACGCCGAGGGCGTCGATGATGCGGAGATTCGCGATGTCATTCTTCGCCATGCAGCTTGCGACGGTGAGATATTTTGCCCGCACACGGCGACGGCGATCCGGGTGTTCGAACGTCGCCGTCTCGCCAGCGACGCTCGAACATGGACGGTTGCAGCCACGGCACATCCCGCCAAGTTCGATACCGTGGTTGAGCCGCTTATCGGGCGGACGGTGCACGTTCCCGACGCTTTAGGGGCCATGCTCGCGCGAGAAGCGACGGCTCAGCCGCTAGCCGCAGACGGACGGATGTTCGCTGAATGGCTGAGGGGCTGGTAGTTAACCTTTAGCTCAGTCGCTCGCCGTCAACGGCTACGGTGATCCGTAGGTCCGGCGCGGGATCCATGCCAATCGCTTCCTCGAAATACTTGATACTTCCTTTGTATTCGATTGAGAAAAGTCGACCCGATACGCACCAGACACTGGCGCTGACGGAAGACCCTAACGATGGCAGTGATATCTGAACGGTAGCTACGACAAACTCTTCTTGGTTTTGGAACCGAGGGAGTGCATTCCCGGAGCCGCGTAGCGGATCGCGCATATAGAAATCGACTTCGATGCCGTCCGGCAGGCGCTGGACGAGGTAAATCGCCTTTACCTGTCCCTGCCAGATGGTCGATGCCTGGACGGGCAGCTTCCGCTCGACGGCATCGAGGATGGTTCGCTCCAACGATGTAAGGTGCAACCTGCGCTTGAAAAATCTGGCGGCCATTCCGGTCAATGCTCGCACAAACCATCTCCTCCGAAGCCCAGGCTGGCGCCGCCCCATCCTGCACCCACTGCCGCACCGTGGAAGTCATGGTTAGCGTCCTTCGTGACACGAATCGGCGACTGTGTAGGAGGCGGGTTCTAGGAGCTACTTGCCATATCTCTCCGCCACGGCTCGACCGATCAGTAGGAACACTGCCGCGGCGACCAGAAATATCGGCCCACTCATCTCACGCTGTAGCGGGCCCTGAAAAAATCCGACAGGCGCCACGAAGGCCATGAATATCCAAACTTTCTTCATTTCTGGGACCTGCATAGATCGGCACTGGCGCAGAAGAAATCATTTCTGCGCCCTCATTAATTTTAAAATGACGTCGTGGCGACGGCCGACCAGTGGGCGACCCCGTTAACTCACCGAGTTAGGTCACCAGGGAGGTGAGCCTCTAGAAACTCTAGAAACTCGTTCCCATCGTTGAACGAGGATATGTTCAAGCGAACTTCGAAGTCCGAACCTCCAAGTCGATAGAGGAGATTCCGTTGCGTAACCGTGTCTACGTTTCCCCAGGCCAGACGTTTCTTCACGAAGAAACGCCTGCCGTGCACCACTCTCAGCTGTTCGACGCCCTGTTGATCCATGACCACGAAAAAGTCTTCAATGACGGTGATAAGGAATCGAATAACGAAGATCATAAGTAGTGCACCGACGCCAAAGTGCACCGCGGAGAAGCCGCCCGCCAGGCTCACCAAAATCAAGACAAGTGAAATGCATCCTATAGCGCATATTACGCAACCCTGAGCTAGCACCATTATCCGATTCGGCTTAATTGAGTCTTTCATAAGATCAGTGCTGGCAGCCGCAGTCAGATGGTGCGCTTGACGGCATGGGAGCGCTGGAAGCCACGCCTCCGCCCTGCCCGCGCATTAGAGAAATGACGCCCGTGTTCAGACGCACGTTTGCGGCGTTGTTACTTCTAGCGATCATGCTGCTGCTAGCCGCGGTACTCCTCGTCCCCCAACGGACGACTCTTCCAGCTGCTCCTCCGATGAATCCGCCCGCAGCGCCTGTACCGGCTGCCCAAGCAACTCCGCTCGGGTCTGCGATATCTCCGCCATTAGCAGCATAAACACCCACGTTGCTGGCCGCCCCCAGAGCGGCGACACCGCCAACTCCCGCCGCGGCCGAGACCACTGGCAAACCAAGTCCGGCAAGACCCCCTCCAACTGCCGATACGCCTAGTTCGCGCCAATTGAAGTCCTTGCACCAATCACTCTTGTACATACCGTACACTTGAGCCGCGGTGTCACCAATCGCTGCTCCGATCAAGCCGATGGCGGCAGTAACGACGGGGAGAGGGATCTCGCCCGTCGAGTCGACGTACGACAAAGGCGAACCATTTGCATACAAGTATGGATTGATCCCGCCCGCCAAGCCGCTCGGATCGGCTTGAATATACCGACCCGCACTGGCGTCATAGTCACGAAAGTAATTGTAGTAAAGACCCGTTGCAGCGTCGTAATGTTGCCCCGGAAAGCGCATGTCGAAGACGAAAYGCGTTCCGTCGGAGTCAGGATCCTCGTCAGGCACTGCTGTGCCAAACGGATCGTCACTGGGCTGCCACCGCCATACGGTCGCTTTGCGCGTCGGATCGATCACAGCACGAGGCGACCCCAAGTGGTCCGGCTCAACGTAAAGCAACTTGCCGTTATCGACGAGCCCGACAAGATAGTCATTCATCCAGACGGCCTGCCGCGTGACGTTGCCCGCGCTGTCGTAGTCGGCGAGCCAGCGTCCGTCCTCGTCGTACAGCACAAGCCTAACCTTAACGCCGGTCGCCTCAGTGCGCATGATTCGCTGGTCCGCTGCGTCGTAGCCATAGCTGACCAGCGGGCGTCCCTGCTCGCTCACCGACTCCAATCGACCCGCCGCATCCTGAGCGAGCGTGGCATCACCTATCGCAATAGTGTTCCCCGCCGCGTCGTAGCGACGCATCTTTCCATCCGCGGTCACCAGGCGATGGCTTGCCGGTTCGTATAGATAGTTCTGCTTGACGCCACCGCTTGTCACGGACGTCCGGTCACCCGTGGTGTTGTACTCGAAGGTACGCAACATATTGCCCGTGCTGGGTTGTGCAACGGACTTCAGATGTCCGAGTCCGTCGTATCCAAAGTCGAACGCATAGGCGCGCGCCATCTGCGAGGAAATCTCTCCGCCAGGGGTGTAGTTCAGCGCATACAACTGGTAATCTGGGCCACCCCAGGCGGTCACGCGGCCGCTGTCATCACGCGTGACCGTTAGCTCGGTGCCATTGCCATAGCGCCAGCTCTCGATGAGATCGAAGGGCCGGTACGCAACATAAGTAATCACGTCTGCCTTCGCCGCACCTTGGGGCTCGACACTGATACCCGCCACCGAGCCATCGGCGTCATAACGATAGATCGTTCGCGCACCTCCATCGACTGCGACTTCCTGCAAGCGGCCAGCCAGCGAGTAGCGGTACGCCACCGCCTTCGTCGTTGCAGCCCATGCCTGAATTTTTCGCGCGATATTCCCAGTTGCGTCGTAGCAGAACGCCGTCTTGCTGCCCGACTGCAACATCGCCGACAGGCGGCCGACGCCATGTCTTTCGCCCGCGGGGCACGTCGGGTCGGGAATGTCATAGGTAAAATGGGTTTCGAGCTTCGCATCGCTGTAGCGGACGACGGTCGAGCGACCCAAGCCATCGCGGGTGACCTCATAGCTACCGACGCCGCCGGCGCCTTCGTGGTGGGCGAGGAATCCAGCCACGTCATATTCATCGACGGACTCACCACTGTCGGGGCTATCGACCGCTCCAACATCGCCCAGGCCAGTGGTCAGGTAATGCGTCGTGAGGCCCTTGGGATCCTCAATCGATGCTAGCTGATCGAGAGGATCGTACGAAGCCGTGGTACTGGCACTCAGACCGCCAGCATCCCTAACGGATTCACGCAGACGCCCGAGCGCGTCGTAGCTCGCGGTGGTTTTACGTCCGTCGGCGTCCGTCGTGCCCGTTGGGCGGCCGAGTTCGTCATACGTGTAACGCGTCACTGAATTGTTTGCGCTGGTCTCGGTCTCGACGCGGCCCAGGGCATCGAAGGTGCGTTTGATCTGGGTCTTGAGGAACATGCTGTCGTAGCCGGTCTCACCGATTCGATTGCCCGCTGCGTCGAGTTCGAAGCGCATACGATGATTCGACGGGTTCGCTATCTGGATTAGGCGGCCCGCCTTGTCGTATTCGAAGCGCAATGTGACGCCGTCCGCGTCAGTAATCGATGCGACGTCGCCTCGCGGCGTATAGCTCATGGACGTTTTGGCGGTGACGTTGCCCGGCCGCAGCTCTTCCACATCGGTTAATCGGCCGCGCTTGTCATAGGTGTAGGTGTAGACGATGCCCTGCGGATCGCGGCGAGACCGTACGCGTCCCGTCGCATCCTGGGTAAGGATCTCCTCGGTGTGACCGAGCGCATTCTCCGATTTCCACAGGTCGCCTTTGCGGTAATCGCATGGGCCATTGTTCGCGCAGTTCGATGCATCCGCAGATCGGTAGGTATGGCGCATGAGCGCCCCGACCTTACTCGTGTCTGCGCGGACCCTCCTCCAATGCGAGCCGGCCTGCCGTGTCGTACGTCATCCGCCAGCTTCGGCTCAACGTAAGCGCCGATCCTGACTGTGTCGGATCGATAGCGCCCCATTCCTCGCGACCCGTCAGGTTGCCTGCCGCGTCGTATGTAAAGCGTTCCTCGCGTCCCGGCCACGTGATGCGGACCGGTAAATCCATAGTCGGATGCCAGGTCGTGGCAATCTTGCGGGCCACCGGGGTGCCCGCCGCTTCAGTGCGTTCTGTCTCATTGCCGTGGGTGTCGTAGCGGTACTCGGTGGCATGGCCATCGAAGCCCGTCCGGCGCGACACCGTACCATCGGTGTTGTAGTTGATCTTAGAGTTTGCCGCCCCGCAGCCGGCTCCGCCGGGCTGGTCGACGCCGACTAGGCGACGCGAGCCGCGGACTTCGGCGTAACGATAACGGTGCACTGCCTTCGTGGGACCAGTGACGGCGACACTCCCGTCGGCCTCGCGGGATAGCTGAACGGCATCGACGCCGAACGCATGCTCACTGCGGACCGCGCGGCCCTCGCTGTCGTACCAGAAGCTTGCGAACAGTTCGCCTGACTCATCGACGATGCCCGTAAGCGCATGCGGCCGGCTGACGCCACCGACATAGCCCTGGGCGTTGTAGATGTAACGATGCGAGGTGCCGTCGGCGTACGTGGCCGTGGCGGGATCAGCCTTGTGGCCACTGTCCGCCGCCTCGTCGTACGTGTATTGCACCGCAACCCCCGCGCCATCGGTGACCGAAGCAATCCGCCCCTCCACGTCATAGGTAACGGAAAGCTTTCGACCCTGTAAGTCGGCGACCTCTACAAGAGCATCCGTGTATCTAAGGCTCACGAATCGGGTAGTCCCCGCACCGATCGACATAAGTCGCCCGCCCGCGTCGTATTCCTCGGCGTCCGCACCGGCAGACGGCCGGTAAATCCAGCCATCTCCATTCGGGACGAGCTCGCCGCGCGGGTCTACCTCGCTTTGATATCGCCCATTGACGTCGATAAAATCAACCTTCTCTCCGGTATGGCGCTGGATGCGGACACGCTTGCCTTCCACACCTGCCACGACGCTGAGCGAACGGTCGTAGGTTGCGCGCCAGCGACTGCCAAGCGAGCCCGTGGCAGGCAAGGTCCGCTTACGCAACCGTCCTTCTTTGTCGTCGCTCACAATGCCGCTGTTATAGAAGCGATGCCACGATAGTGGCGAGCCGTAAGTCGCGGCGACATCGACGATTTCCTGATACTTGTTGCCGTGGCCGACGTTGATGGGGTTTCCCACGCCCGGACGAGTCTCGCAGTCACCGGGACCAAGATCCGACTGATATCGCTCCACGCCGGGTTCGGACGGGTCAACCGCGGGGCCCTGCGCGTCCGGCGAGAACGCGTTTCGAGAGCCGGCACTGGGCAAGCCATACGAGTTCGCCGTTGTCACGGGTAACAACAAGGCGAGCGCATACAGCGCCCCTCGCGCAATCCTTCGCATATATCTATCCATTGGGTAAGTGAGGGCGCGGAGTTTACGTAGGCGTACTTACCGCGTCTGTCATCCCAGTGTGATGGACATCACAAATTTTGTCATTTTCGAATATTCTCAATGGGTTGTGTTGAGAATCTGGGACAAAAGGGTGATCGCTTTCTTGGAGCGTGTCGTGCCGCCATCGCCGATGAATCGGCTCCTACAGAAAGCGGACTCTTGGATTGCATACCACTTTGTTGGGGCTGCGCAGCGGCGGCCTTTGCGGGGGAAACCACCGCTCGCGGACATCTAGCCGTCCAAATGTCCTAGGAAACAAGTTTCAAGAGAAAGTGTTGACACACGTCGACGAACTGACTTACGTTCGGTGACATGACGCAGCGCACCACCACTGGCCGCTTTGCCCTGAACCGCCTCCCGGCGGCAGTAGGCAAGCTGCGTCTCGGCGGCGGCCTCCTTCTTATTAACCTTGTACTTATTACCTGCGGAGGTGCGGGCTAAGGGCAAGTGTCCAGGTAACTAGAAACAAACCTGAAGACTCCTTAAGAACCCCGCACCCGGCAACGGATGCGGGGTTTTTTATTGCCCCAGGCCCGCCTCATTCACGAGCGGAGCCAGACATGAATCCAGCAAACCAGGGCAGCACCGAATCCGTCGAGAGCGACGTAGGCGGCCGCGTGCGCATCTTCGACACCACCTTGCGCGACGGCGAGCAGGCCCCCGGCTTCTCGATGGACCGACGTGCGAAATTGCGCATGGCACATGCCCTGGAAGCGTTGGGCGTCGACATCATCG
>NZ_JBFUIT010000066.1:0-15687 GCF_056401735.1 Luteibacter sp. P4_D7_3 | reverse complement strand
CCGTACATCAGGCCGAAGTTGATCGCCTTGGCCGCGCGGCGCTGGATGGTCGTGACCTCGTCGGCAGGCACGCCGAAGACTTCCGCGGCCGTGGCGCGATGCACGTCGCCGCCCTGCTTGAACGCCTGGACGAGGCCTTCGTCGTTGGACAGGTGGGCCATGATGCGCAGTTCGATCTGCGAGTAGTCGGCGGCGACGATGCGCCATCCCTCCGGTGCAATGAAGGCCTGGCGAATACGCCGGCCTTCCTCGGTGCGGACCGGAATGTTCTGCAGGTTCGGATCGGACGAGCTGATGCGTCCCGTGGCGACGGCACCCTGGTGATAGCTGGTATGCACGCGGCCCGTGCGCGGGTTGACGATGCCGGCGAGCTTGTCGGTATACGTCGAGCGCAGCTTGGCGAGGCCGCGATACTCGAGGATCAGCCGCGGTAGCTCATGGGTTTCGGCGATGGCTTCGAGGGCTTCCTCGTTGGTCGAGGGCTGGCCCGTGGGTGTTTTGATCTTCGCCGCGAGCCCAAGCTCGTCGAACAGGACGGCCTGCAACTGCTTGGGTGAGTCCATGTTGAACTCATGGCCGGCGGAGGCATGGGCAAGCTGCTGCAGTTCGACCATGCGCTTGCCGAGCTGCTGGCTCTGCAGGCGCAGCACATTGGCGTCGATGAGTACGCCCGTGCGTTCCATCTTCGCCAATACCGGCACCAGCGGAATCTCGATGTCCGCGTACACCGCGCGCAGCGACGGCTCGGCTTCGAGCTTCGGCCAGAGAGCGTGGTGCAGGCGAAGCGTCACGTCGGCATCTTCGGCGGCGTAACGGCATGCGGTATCGCAGTCGACCTGCGAAAACGAGATCTGCTTGGCGCCCTTGCCGGCGACCTGCTCGTATTTGATGGTGGTGTAACCGAGATAACGCGTGGCCAGCGAATCCATGTCGTGGCGCGTCGCCGTCGCGTTGTAGATGTACGACTCCAGCATGGTGTCGTGCAACAGGCCCTTCACGTCGATGCCGTAGTGCGACAGAATGTTGATGTCGTACTTGCCGTGCTGCCCGACCTTCGGACGTGACGCGTCTTCGAAGATCGGCTTCAATGCGCCGAGCACGTGATCGCGCGATAGCTGGGCCGGGGCACCCGGATAATCGTGCCCCAGGGGAATGTAAGCCGCCTTGCCCGTTTCGACGGACAGCGATACACCGACGATATCGGCGAGCATCGCGTCGATGCTGGTGGTCTCTGTATCGAAGGCGATCAGCGGCGCGGTTTCGAGCTTTTCCAGCCACGCGGCGAAGCGGTCTTCGGTGAAGATCAGCTCGTACTCGCCTTCAGCGGAGAGCGAGGCGTCGAGGGGTGTGTCCGCGGCGGCAGGCCTGGCGCTGGCCGCCGCCGCCCCGGCGGTCGGTGCCGGCACGGTCGTCGCGGCGGCACTGTCCAGATCCTTCAGCGCGGCCTTGAAGTCATAGCGCGCGTAGAGCTCGCGCAACGCGTCGGTGTCGCGATCCCGCATGGCCAGCTGCGTGGGCCGGAACTCGAGCGGCACATCGGTACGGATGGTGACCAGTTCGCGCGACAGCGGCAGGCGTGGGATGGCCGCGCGCAGGTTCTCGCCGATCTTGCCGCCGACCTTGTCGGCGTTGGCGAAGAGGTTCTCGAGGTTGTGGTATTCGCCAAGCCACTTGGCGGCCGTTTTCGGGCCGCATTTATCCACGCCGGGCACGTTGTCGATGCTGTCGCCCATCAGGGTGAGGTAGTCGACGATCTGGTCGGGACGCACGCCGAACTTGGCGAACACGCCTTCCGCGTCCATCGTGGTGTTGGTCATCGTGTTGACCAGCAAGGTATGCGGGCCAACCATCTGTGCGAAGTCTTTGTCGCCGGTCGAGATGATCGTGTGGATGCCTTCCTCGGCCGCCTGGCGGGCGAGCGTGCCGATCACGTCATCGGCTTCCACCCCGGGGATGCAGAGGATGGGGAAACCCAGTGCGCCGACGATCTTCATCATCGGGTCGACCTGGGCGCGGAGGTCGTCCGGCATCGACGGGCGGTTGGCCTTGTACTCGGGGTAGAGGTCGTCGCGGAACGTGCGGCCCGGTGCGTCGCAGACGAAGGCGACGTAATCCGAGCCGGCCTTCATCGTCGTGCGCAACATATTGACGATGCCGAACAGCGCGCCGGTAGGCTCGCCGAAGGCGTTGGTCAGGGGAGGCAGCGCGTGGAACGCGCGATACAGGTACGACGACCCGTCAATGAGCGTGAGCGTAGGCATACCCCCGATTCTCTCATGGCCGAACAGCGGCCGTCCGTTCACGGGGAAAGCGGTGTCCGGCTTGCTATCCTCGTCACCCCGCACGGAGATTTCCCATGAACCGCACGCACGCCCTCGTTGCCGCGCTCGCCCTGGCCCTGGCGCTCCCCGTGGCCGCCCAGACCGCCACGGACCCGAAGCTGACGCCATTGCCACCGCCGCCGGGGCTCAACGATCCGGGCGTCAAGGCCGGCGAGCCGGACCGCTCCGGGCTGAAGCCCATCGAGCGGCCGGTGACCTACGACGAAGCTCAGGACGGCCGCACCACGCCGGCCACATCGGATGCCCAGGGCTCGCCCCGTTCTCCGGTCGCGCTGCCCTCGATGCAGGACAACGGTGGTACGGATGCGCGTGGCCAGGAACCTCCCCAGGTGACGATCCGTCAGCAGGGCGATGACCAGGTCCAGGAATACCGTTCCGGCGGCAAGTTGACCATGATCGTGGTGACGCCGAAGCATGGCGTGCCGCAGACCTATATGGCCGATCCCGACGGGAAGTTGCACGACCCCAAGAACGGGCCGGTCGATCCGGTTTATTACAAGGTCTATGAGTGGGGCGCGGCGCCCAAGCCCGTCGACACGAACTGAAGCCGGCTCAGCCGTCCAGTTCAGGGTAGTGGCGGAAAATGCCGGTCGTGTTGAACGGAATGCGTCGTTCCGAGGCCAGGTAGGTTGCGATGTTCGGTCGCTCCGCCACACGTTTCTGCAGATCGCGAAGCAGGGGAACCTTCTGCTTCGCCATGGCCTTGGGGAACGCATAGTCCAGGCCCGCCATGATCTGGAAAAACGAAAGGTCGACATAGGAATGCTGGCGTAGCGGGAACCTGCCGCCGCCACGCTCCACCGTTTTCTCGAAGTAGCCGAGGAACTTGGGAATGCGATGCTCGCGGAAGTCCTTCGAGCGCTCCCTGGCTTCCGCCTGCTGGTCTTCGTAGTAGAGCTCCGAGGCGACCGGGTGGTGCGTATCGTGCACCTCGGCCACCAGGTCGGTGATGGTCAGTTCGAGCTGGTGCGCATACACGCGCTTCGATTCGCTCTCGGGCACCAGGCCGTGGCGTGGCCCCAGGTACTGCAGGATATTCGCGACCTGCGCGATGACGAGCCGGCCGGAGGTGAGGAAGGGCGGCGCGAAGGGGATGGCGCCCCCGTGCTCGCCGTCGAGAAAGGATGTCATCACATCGTCGCCCTCGATGCGGGCAACATCCGTGTATTCGGCCCCTACGTCCTCCAGGCACAACCGCACGAACTCTCCGCGGCCCTGCAAACCTGTCCAGTAGTACAGCTGATAGCTCATCGCGTGCCTCCTGTCGGAAGGCGGCGATCATGCGTGGATATCGCTCACGCCAGCGTGAGCGCCACGTCGTGAAAGACGTTCCATACGGTCTGGGCTGGCGGAGAGAGCGATCGCGCGCGCCGTCGAAGGAGGGTGACCTCGCGGAAAACGTTGGGGGTCACGTCGACGGCGACGAGGCCGGGCCGCAAGGCATCGAGCGAGAGCGCAGGCGTGACCGTGATGCCCAGCTTCGCCTCCACCATGCGGAAGGCGGTATGGGGATGACCCACCTCCAACGCCACGTGCATCGGAAGGCCTCGCGTGGCGAACGCCGCGTCGATCAGCCGACGGGACCCCGAGGCATGGTCCAGGAGAATCAGCGGCTCGTGCTCGAGGGCTTTCCAGGTGACGTGGCGTTTCGCGGCGAAAGGATGGTCGGCACGACAGACCACGCGAAAGGGATCGCGCAGGAGGGTTTCGGCATCGAACTCTTCCGGTGTCGCGGGCTCCACGGTGAGCCCGAAGTCCACTTCGCCACCGCGTACGGCATCCAGCACCTGCGCCTGGCTCTGATCGCGCAGGATGATCTCGATCGCCGGGTGGTCGGTCGCGCATCGCGCGATGCACGGGGGGACCAGCCCGGCCGACAGCGTCGGGACGGCGGCCAGGCGCACGCGGCCGCGCAAAGGGTCGGACTGAGTCCGCACATGGGTCAGGACGCCGTCGAGCTCGTCGAGGACGCGCGCGGCGGCCTGCTCGAGATACCGTCCGGCTTCGGTTGGCACGACTTCGCGTGTGCTCCGGTCGAAAAGGCGCACGTCGAGTTCGGCTTCGAGGTCGGCAATCAGGCGGCTCACCGCGGGCTGCGTCAGGTGCAGGGCCTCTGCCGCGCGACGGAAATGCCGGTGGCTGGCCACGGCGAGGAAGGCGCGAAGCTGGCGCATTGAGACATTCATACGATTAATGTATCACCGGATCAGATAAAACGATTTGTCTTATGAGTCTCGGGCGCGTGCAATAGCACCCTCCCGTCTGCCCGCCGGTTATTCCCATGCGCCGCTTCCTGCCCGATGGCTTCACCCTTTCGCTGATCGCCACGGTGCTCTTGGCGAGTTTCCTCCCGTGTCGCGGTGTGGCTGCCCAAGGCTTCGGCGCGCTGACTGATGTCGCCATCGCCCTGCTGTTCTTCCTGCACGGGGCCAAGCTGTCGCGCGAGGCCGTCGTGGCAGGCATGACCCACTGGCGGCTGCATCTCACCGTGCTGGCGAGCACCTTTGTCCTGTTTCCCGTGCTGGGGTTGCTGCTGAAGCCCGTGCTATCGCCGTTGGTGTCGCCGGACCTGTACCTGGGTATCCTGTTTCTCTGCACGCTGCCCTCGACGGTGCAGTCGTCGATCGCTTTTACCTCGATCGCCCGGGGCAACGTGCCTGCCGCGATCGTGTCGGCGTCCGCGTCGAGCATGCTCGGCATCTTCATCACGCCGTTGCTGGTCGGGGTGATGATTGCCGGCACGGGGCAGGGCGGGCTGTCATGGCACGCGGTGGGCGCGATCGTGCTGCAGTTGTTCGTGCCCTTCGTGGCCGGACAGATCGCGCAGCGCTGGATCGGTGGCTGGGTACGCAAGCACGCCGTACTGCTCACCTTCGTCGATCGCGGTTCGATTCTTCTGGTGGTCTACACGGCCTTCAGCGCGGCGGTACTGCAGGGCCTGTGGAAGCAGTTGCCGCTGCCGGTGCTGGCCGGGCTGGTGGTCGTCAACGTGGTCTTGCTGGCCTGCGCGTTGCTGGCCACGCGCTACGGTGCCCGTGCACTGGGCTTTGCACGCGAGGACGAAATCACCATCGTGTTCTGCGGCTCGAAGAAGAGCCTGGCGTCGGGCGTGCCGATGGCCAAGGTGTTATTCGCCGGGCATCCGCTGGGGCTGATCGTGTTGCCGATCATGTTGTTCCATCAGATACAGCTGATGACCTGCGCGGTGCTGGCGCGCAGGTATGCGGTGCGGCGTGAGGCAGCGTTGAACCTGGTCGCGAGTACCCATCGCCGCTGAAGCGGCTCCCGCAATGCGCTGCCTGCCTACGAAGCGGCGGTTGTGGGAGCCGATTCATCGGCGATTCCGCCAAGGCTCTTAATGGCGGAAGTGCCGAACGCCGGTAAACACCATTGCCATATCGTGCTCATCCGCTGCCGCGATCACTTCGTTGTCGCGCATCGATCCGCCCGGCTGGATCACCGCGCGGATGCCTGCCGCAGCGGCCGCATCGATACCGTCACGGAACGGGAAGAACGCATCGGAGGCCATGGCGCTGCCAGGCACCACGAGGCCGGCTTCCTCGGCTTTCAGGCCGGCGATCTTCGCACTGACCACGCGACTCATCTGCCCGGCACCGATGCCGACGGTGCGGTTGTCACGGGCGTAGACAATGGCGTTGGACTTGACCATCTTGGCCACGCGCCACGCGAACAGGAGGTCGTCCAGTTCGGCCGGTGTCGGCTGGCGTTTGCTGACGACCTTGAGCTCGTCGCGCTGCACCTGGCGATCGTCGGCTGTCTGCACGAGCAGGCCGGAACCGACACGCTTGATGTCGTGTGTGTTACGGCCGTCGCCCAGCGGGATCTCGAGCACGCGAACGTTGGCTTTCCTGGTGGCTTCCTCCACGGCACCGGCATCGACCACCGGTGCAATCAGCACCTCGACGAACTGGCGCTTGAGGATCACCTTTGCCGTTTCCGCGTCCAGCGGGCGATTGAACGCGATGATGCCGCCGAACGCCGACGTGGGGTCCGTGGCGTAGGCGAGTTCGTAGGCGGCGAGCGGGTCGGCAGCCACGGCGACACCGCATGGGTTCGCGTGCTTGACGATGACGCAGGCGGGCGCGTCGAACTGGCGTACGCATTCCCAGGCCGCATCGGCGTCGGCGATGTTGTTGAACGAGAGTTCCTTGCCCTGCAGCTGGCGGAACGTCGCCAACGTGCCTGGTGCCGGATACAGGTCGCGATAGAAGGCACCCGCCTGATGCGGATTCTCGCCGTAGCGGAGATCCATCATCTTCACGAAGCGCCCGTTCGACTGTTCGGGGAATGGCGCATGGCCCGCGACGGCGGTGTGGCTTTCATCGAGCGTGAGGCCGGAGAGGTAATCGCTGATCGCCGCGTCATAGTTGGACACGCGATTGAAGGCCGCCACCGAGAGCTTGAAGCGCGTGGCGCGCGAAAGACCGCCCTTGCCTTCGATCTCGGCCAGCGCGCCTTCGTACTGCGCGGGGTCGGTGAGGACGCCGACATCGTTCCAGTTCTTCGCCGCCGCACGCAGCATCGCAGGGCCGCCGATATCGATGTTCTCCATCGCGTCCTCCAGGGTGCATGCCGGGTCGGCCACGGTGCGTTCGAACGGATAGAGATTCAGCACGAGGAGGTCGATGGGGAGGATCCCGTGTTCGGCCATCACTGCGTCGTCGGTGCCTCGGCGGCCGAGCAGGCCGCCATGCACGCGCGGGTGCAGCGTCTTCACGCGGCCATCCATGATCTCGGGGAAGCCGGTGAGGTCACCGACATCGCGCACGGGGACGCCGGCGTCGCGCAGTGCTTTCGCGGAGCCGCCCGTGGACAGGATTTCGACATCGGCCGCGACGAGGCGTCGGGCGAGTTCAGTCAGGCCCTGCTTGTCGGAAACGCTGACGAGCGCGCGGCGGACGGTAACGAGATCGGGCGTGGGCATGGGCACTTCCGGGGAGGAAAGCGCTCCATTATAGCGGCCCTTTAGGAAATGCCGTGGGCGGCCAGCTTCTTGCGCAGGGTGGCACGATTGATGCCAAGCGCAACGGCAGCGCGGCTCTGGTTGCCTTCGTGGAAGGCGAGCACTTCACGCAGCAGGGGACCTTCCACTTCACGGATGACCAGCGCGTGCAGACCTTCGCCGCCTTCCGTATCGCCGATGTCCGCCAGATAACGACGGACGGTACGGCTGACGCATTCGCTGAGGGCACTCTGCATGGAGGTCTCGTTGGCGGCCTCGCCGGCAGTCAGTCTCACAGCGTTCAAGGCATTCCCCTCTCGCAGGCCGGGGTACGAATCCCCGGTCGGTTCTTTTCAGTATGGTCGCTTGGATTGCGACACGGCCACACCTTGAAGGGGTGTCGATCGTCGCGAAGGGAATCGAGTGTACTCGTCCCGGGAGGGGATGTGCAGGCTTGTAAAAAGAAATTTTTTCGAACGATCAGTCGAAGCTGAATGCGAAGGCGACCGCCCGCTGGCCCGGGTCTTGCACTTCGAACACCATCGCCGTGGTCGCGCCACCATCCAGTCCGTGCGCACGCGCCCCGGCATCGCCGACGTACTCCGCCGGTTCAAACCGGCGCATGGCCAGGCGCTGGCCATTGGCATCGGAAAGCACGATGGTGACGACGGGATAGGGCTGTGCGAACGACGCATCGTTTCGCACGCTTGCGGTAATGAGCAGGCCGTCACGCACGGCCGGATGCTGCTCGACATCGCGGGCGAGCAGGCGCAGGCGCGTGGGCGCCGCGACCAGGGGCAGGCGACACCCGACGACCGAGCAACCGGTTTGCAAGGCAGGGCCGATGGTCGGATCGGCGATGAGCGAGTCCCGCTTGGCCCAGGCGAGCTGGGCACCGAGGCCGAGCATCAGCGCCAGGCAGACCGTTACCCATATGGCGCCTTGCCAGGATCGCCGACGGCCCTTGGCGAACTTGGGCGTGAACGTCAGCTGCGAGAAATCTTCCGCGGCAGCTTCACTGTCAGCCGGGTCGCTGCCTGTCTCGTCGGGCGCTTGGGGCATCGGCCGTGGCCGGAACACGGCCACCTCGGCGAGGGGTGGCTCCTGGTCCAGAGCCCGTTCCGGCAGCCGCGTGAAGGGCTCCGGCGGCAACTGGTCGGCAAGCGTGCCGAGGGCGTTGAAGACGGCCTCGCAGTGCCCGCAGCGCACGCAGCCGCACGCGGGCACCAGAAGCTCGGCTTCCAGTTTGTAAACCGTGAGGCACTCGGGACACTGCGTATACATCGTTAGATCATAACGTGGGCGACCGGTAGAATCGTCGATCCGTCCACCGAATGGCCGTCCCGATGCCCTGGCTCGAACTCTCCCTGACGATCCGCGCCGCCGAGCAGCCTCGGGTCGAAACCGCCCTTGAAGACCTCGGCGCGCTGTCCATCACCCTGCAGGATGCCGATGCCGAAACGCCGGACGAAGAAGCCATCTTCGAGCCGGGCGTGGGCGAGCTTCCGTTGTGGAACCAGATCGTGTTGAACGCCTTGTTCGATGCCGACGCCGACAAGCGTGGCCTCACGGAGGCGATTGCGGATGACCTTCCCTTCATTGAGCCCACACAGATCACCTGGCGCGTCGTCGACGACCAGGACTGGACGCGCGCCTGGATGGATCAGTTCAAGCCGATGCCGTTCGGGCGGCGCCTGTGGGTCTATCCGTGGAACATCGAACCGCCGGTGGAGGGGGACATCGTCGTCGTGCGTCTCGACCCCGGCCTGGCGTTCGGTACCGGAACGCATCCGACCACGGCGATGTGCCTGGAGTGGCTGGACGGGCAGCAGATGGCCGACAAGCTGGTCCTCGACTACGGCTGTGGCTCGGGCATCCTCGCCATCGCCGCGTTGAAGCTGGGTGCCGCCCGCGCGGTCGGCATCGACAACGATCCGCAGGCGTTGATTTCCTCGCACGACAATGCGGAACGCAATGGCGTGCATGCGGATCTGGCCGTCTATCTGCCGGGTGAGGCACCGACCGAGCTTGCCGACGTTCTCGTCGCCAATATTCTCGCTGGTCCTCTGGGTGAGCTCGCACCGACGTTCGCTGCCGCGATCAAGCCCGGTGCGCCGTTCGCGCTGTCGGGCATTCTCCACGGCCAGCACGAAGAGCTCCTCGTGCGCTACGCGGAATGGTTCGAGGATCTCGAGGTGCGCACACTCGAGGATTGGGTGCGCATCAGTGGGCGTCGTCGCAGCTGAGGCGGATAGCTCGCTTTGCGAGCTCATGTTTTTAGCGGCGTTCGCCGCCTCACGCTTGCGGGTGCGTTGGGAGCCGCGAGGGGCAAGGCCCTTGGGGCCGCGGCGCGGCTCTTCGAGACGGGCCGTAGCKCCTCTRTCGCATTCCATGTGRACTGAGCGGCCCTCAGCTTAGGCGTCCCCAAGGGCCTTRCCCCTCGCGSCACYGAACGYCGAGGTTKCGTGTGGTCGAGCRCACCGCCMGCAAGCATGTGTTGTTGCTGTCGTAGGAGCCGATTCATCGGCGAACCCTCAGCGATTACTGTCGCGAACGATGCTTTGTATCGCATCGTGTCGGTGGTTCAACCGCTCGCCCAATCGCCACAAGGCCTCGTTCGCAATATCACCGCTGAGGGTTCGCCGCTGAAGCGGCTCCTACAGAAAGCAGCGTGGTCGTTCACCAAGCCTTGAGCACGAAGCGGCGTTGCGCATTTGGTGCACGTAACCCGACCGCGACTCTCCCGAACCGCGAGCCGCTGGATCGCAAGCTGCGGCATCGTTGCTCCGTTGGCGTTTCGCCGATGAATCGGCTCCCACAGGTACAAAAAAAGCCGGAGCCATGCAGTGAGGTCACTGCACGACTCCGGCCTCTTATCGAAACGTCACACCGAAGGCGGCGTTTCTTTCTGCTCGGCCATGCGCTTCTCCAGATAGTGGATGTTCTGTCCACCCTGCTGGAAACCGACATCCGCCATGATGCGCTGCTGCAGCGGGATGTTGCACTTGACGCCTTCGATGACCGTCTCGGTCAGCGCCATACGCATGCGCGCGATGGCGGTGGCGCGATCGGGGCCGTGCACGATGATCTTGCCGATCATCGAATCGTAGTTCGGCGGAATGCGATAACCGTCGTACAGGTGGGTGTCGACGCGCACGCCCGGGCCACCCGGGGCCTCGAAACGCTTCACCGTGCCGGGGCTCGGCATGAAGGTGTCGGGGTCTTCGGCATTGACGCGGCACTCGATCGCATGACCGGTGAACACGATGTCTTCCTGGCGAATCGACAGCTTCTCGCCACCGGCGATCAGCAACTGCTCGCGAACGAGATCGATGCCGGTCACCAGTTCAGTCACCGGATGCTCCACCTGGATACGGGTGTTCATCTCGATGAAGTAGAAGCGGCCGCCTTCGAACAGGAATTCAAAGGTTCCGGCGCCGCGATAGCCGATGCGCAGGCAAGCGTCGACGCAGACCTTGCCGATTTCGGCACGCATTTCCGGCGTGATGCCAGGTGCGGGCGCTTCCTCGACGACCTTCTGGTGACGACGCTGCATGGAGCAGTCGCGCTCACCCAGGTGAATGGCGTTGCCCTGGCCGTCGGCGAGCACCTGGATCTCCACGTGGCGGGGATTTTCCAGGAACTTCTCCATGTAGACCTGATCGTTGCTGAAAGCCGCTTTGGCTTCCTGCTTGGTCATGACGATGGAATTGGCGAGGTGGGCTTCGGTGCGCACGACGCGCATGCCGCGACCGCCGCCACCGCCGGACGCCTTGATGATGACCGGGTAGCCGATCTCGCGGGCGATACGGATGTTCTCTTCCGTGTCGTCACCCAACGGACCACCCGAGCCCGGGACGCAAGGCACGCCGGCGGCCTTCATCGCGCGGATCGCCTCGACCTTGTCGCCCATCAGGCGGATCACGTCGGCGGTGGGGCCGATGAAGACAAAGCCGGACTGCTCGACCTGTTCCGCGAAGTTCGCGTTCTCGGAAAGGAAGCCGTAACCCGGGTGGATGGCCTGGGCATCGGTGATTTCGGCGGCGGCGATGATGCGCGGAATGTTGAGGTAGCTTTCGGCCGAGGGACCCGGGCCGATGCATACCGATTCGTCGGCAAGGCCGACGTGCTTGAGGTTGCGGTCCACGGTGGAATGCACCGCGACCGTCTTGATGCCGAGCGCGTGGCACGCGCGCAACACCCGCAGCGCAATTTCGCCGCGGTTGGCGATGACGACCTTCTCGAGCATGACGACAGACCTCAGGCGATGACGAACATGGGTTCGTCGAATTCGACCGGCTGGCCGTTCTCGACCAGAACAGCGACGACGGTACCCGAGACGTCTGCCTCGATCTGGTTGAACATCTTCATCGCTTCGATGATGCCCAGCGTTTCACCGGCCTTGACCTGCTTGCCGACCGTGGCGAACGCCGGAGCGCCCGGCGTGGACGACGCATAGAAGGTGCCGACCATCGGTGCCTTGGTCACGTGACCGGCCGGAAGACCGCTTTCGACGACAGCAGGTGCGGTCGGCGCGGCGGCCACAGGGGCGGCAGCAACCGGAGCGGCCTGCATCGGGGCGGCATACATCTGCTGCGCGGGGACGGTGCCCTTGGGCACGCGCGACAGGCGGACTACTTCTTCGCCTTCCTTGATTTCCAGCTCGGCGAGGTTGGATTCCTCGAGCAGGTCGATGAGTTTCTTGATCTTGCGCAGGTCCATGGGACAAACCTTCTTGTGGAATGGGGATTTAAGCCGCGGGCACCGCGAGGCGGAGCAACGCCGCTTCGAGCGCCAGGCGATAGCTGTCGCCGCCGAAGCCGCAGATCACGCCGGCGGCCAGGTCGGACATATACGAGTGGTGGCGGAACGCCTCGCGCGCATGCGGATTGGACAGGTGGATCTCGATGAACGGGATCGACACGCCGGCGAGGGCATCGCGAATGGCAATGGAGGTATGCGTGAACGCGGCCGGGTTGATCAGGATCCAGGCGACACCTTCGTCGCGTGCCTGATGGATCCGGGCGATCAACTCGTGTTCGGCATTTGACTGGAACCAGCTCAGCTCGTGACCGGCCGCCTGGGCGCGGGCCTGCAGCGAGACATTGATGTCGGCGAGGGTCTCATGACCGTAGACCGACGGTTCGCGGACGCCGAGCAGATTGAGGTTGGGTCCGTGCAGGACGAGGATCCTGGCCACTGTTCACCTGTGCCGTGGGTCCGGGGTTCCGGAACGCCGCGCAGTGTGCGCCTGTCGTCTCGGCTTGTCCAGTTCGATGAAGTTCGACGTAGATCGCTGGAGATCGCGACTTTCCATGCTGCAGAGTATGGAGGGGCGTCAGCCTATCGGCCAGATCAGCCTTTCAAGAGCATAGGCGGGGTAGGAGCCGATTCATCGGCGAATGGTAAATAAACCCGCGGGGCAGCCGCGCCCTTGAGGTTGCTAGCCTCGGTTCCCACCGAAGGAAGAGCATCGCCGATGAATCGGCTCCTACAGGAGGTTTCACCCTTCCGGAAACAGCTTCTTCCAGCCCTCGATGCCTAGCTCATCCAGCGTCGCCATATTTGCTTCGAAGATTTTCGAGGCATCCGGAAAGGCGGCCACGGCCTTGTCGATGCTTTCCTCGCGGAGCAGGTGCAGCGTCGGATAGGGCGAGCGGTTGGTGTAGTTGGTAATGTCGTCGGGGCCGGTGCCCTCGAACTGAAAGTCGGGGTGGAAGCTGGCCACCTGGATCTCGCCATCGAGGCCCAGGTCGTCCACGGCGARGTCCGCCACCTCGAGGAATTCGTTGAAATCCTCGAAGTCACCCAGCACGCCCGGGTGGATCAGCAGCGTGGTGTCCACCGTTTCGGCGGGCACGTCACGCAGGTATTCGAGCTCACGTTTGAGATCGTCGAGCAGTTCGAGCGGCTGCGTGGCGCCACTGACGACGTAACGGACCTGGCCTTTCTTGTGCACGGCTTTGGCGAACGGGCAAAGATTGAGGCCGATCACGGCCTTCTCGAGCCAGAGGCGGCTCCGGTCGATCGCTTCGTCGGGGGATGGCAGACCATCCATGGGAACTTCCTTCATCGTGCGGGGGCGAGCCATTCGTCGAGTTCGGGACCGGTGAAGGTACCCACTTTGCGGCGCAGGATACGCCCGTCTTCCCCGATCAGGACGCTATAGGGCAACACCCGGCGTGTGTTGCCGAAAGAAAGCGAACCACCGGGCGCATCGGCGTCCACCAGCATCACGGGGTAGCTCACGGGTTGTTTGGCGAGAAAACCGCGAACCCCGGCAGCCGTGTCCTCGGCGAGTCCGAGGATCGCGACATTCCGGTCGCGATGTCGCGAATACGCTGCGTCGAGCAGCGGCATCTCGCGTCGGCACGGTCCGCACCAACTGGCCCAGAAATTGATCAGCACGCGCTTGCCACGCCAGTCCGACAGTTGGCGTGGCTTGCCATCGACGGTGACGAAGCTGGCCTCCGGCGGCAGGTCGCCGACGTCGGCCACGGTGACGCCCTCTGGCGGTGGTGGATGCAGGCGCCGATGTTCGACCCACAAGCCGCCCGTCGCTCCAAGGATCGCCAGCACGACGATCCAGAAGGTCGGGCCGCGCGTCATGGTGACGCGGCGGCTTCGAGTGCCTGCTGCACTGTGTCGTACGTGAGCACGGTGGACAGCTTGTGTCCGTCGCCGCCGCCCTTCGGGTAGACCACGTAAAGCGGCACGCCCACGGAATGGTACTTCTCGAGGAAGGCGGCGATCGTCGCATTGACGTCGGTCCAGTCGCCGCGCATGTACACGGTGCCGGTGCGCTTGAGCAGGGCCTTGAACGCATCCGTGTCGAGCACGGCGTGTTCATTGGCCTTGCAGGTGATGCACCAGTCCGCCGTCATGTCGACCAGCACCGGTGTGCCAGCGGCACGCAGTTCGGCGAGTTTCTCGGGCGAGTAGGGCACGATGCCGTCGCTGGCGACCGTGGTCGCGGTCTGCGCCGGCAGGCCGTGCACGGTCCACAGCGCCGCCACGGCACCCACGGCCAGGACCGCGGTGAAGATCCAGGACAGGCCGCCGCTGCGATGGCGGGTGCGGCCGTACCACCACAGCGCCATGGCGAGCAGCACACCGCCGGCCAGCACCAGTGCTGTCGCATCGGCGCCGCGCTGCTTGGTCAGTACCCAGAGTAGCCATACCGCTGTGAGATACATCGGGAAGGCGAGGGCCTGCTTCAGCGTCTCCATCCAGCGGCCGGGACGCGGCAGCAGGCGGGCGATCGCGGGCACGAAGCCGATCAACAGGAAGGGCAGCGCAAGGCCCAGGCCGAGCGCGAGAAAGATCAGGAAGGCCACGCCCACCGGTGCGGCGAACGCGAAGGCAATGGCCGACCCCATGAAGGGAGCCGTGCAGGGGCTGGCCACGACGACGGCAAGCACGCCGGTGAAGAAGTCGCCCGACGGGCCCGAGCGCGAGGCCAGGCCGCTGCCGACGTTGCCCAGCGAGCCGCCGATCTCGAAGAGGCCGGACATCGACAGACCCACGGCGAGCATCACGTAGACCAGGATGCCGATAGCCAGTGGCTGCTGGAACTGGGCGCCCCACTGGATGCCATGGCCGGCGGCACGGATGCCGACGATGATGACGCCCAGTGCGGCGAAGGCCACCAGTACGCCGGCGGTGTACCAGAGAGCGTGCTTCCGCGCGGCACCCGGGCTCTCCCCGCTTTCCAGGACCGTGATCGCCTTCAGCGACAGCACCGGCAGCACGCAAGGCATCAGGTTGAGCACGAGACCGCCCAGAAGGGCGAGGCCGATGGCGGCGATGAAGCCGAGCGGCGCCTCGCTCTTGGGAACCAGTCCCGCGGGCGGGGGTGTCGGTGCGACTTCCTTCACCGTGGCCGCCGTAGCAGCGACCGGCGCCGCAACGGGCGTACCGACGGTCGCCGCACCAGCGCCGAAGTCCACGCTGATATGGCGCTTCATGACCGGATAGCAGATCCCGTTCTCGAGGCAGCCCTGGTAGGCGACGTCGAGCTCGGCGGTCTTCGCGTCCGCCGTGCCCTTGAGCGGGACGGGCAGCTCCACCTGGTCGAAGTAAACGATGGTGTCACCGAAGTGCTCGTCGTGGTGTGCGACACCACTCGGCCAATCAGGCTCGCCCGCCGTCACGCCAGCCGGGGACGCGACTGTGATCTCGGTCTTGTCGCGATAGAGGTAGTAGTCCTTCGGCATCGTCCAGCGCAGCAGCAGCGCGTCGCGTGACTTCACGATGGCTTCGAAGCGGAACGCCTGCTCGGCCGGCACGGCGGTCGCGTCCGTGCCCGGCACCGCGGCCGGCGCACCAAGAAGCGAGGCGCCGCCAGCCACGGGGGCGGCGGCTGCCGGCGCGGCAGTGGGT
>NZ_JBFUIT010000065.1:0-15866 GCF_056401735.1 Luteibacter sp. P4_D7_3 | reverse complement strand
GTACGGGGACGCGGTTCGGTCGCAGGCGAGTCGCCGGCGCCCTTGGCGTCGTTGGGATTTTTGGTTTCGATATYAGACACGGGCAAACCTCACGGGGCGCCGTTGAAGAAAAAATGGGAGAGGGTTCGCAGCATGGGGGACAAGGCATGTCCCGGCGAACCTCTGAAGCCTAGCATCGCGTGAGGCGCGGCGTAAAGCGCCTCACGCGGCGGCTTGGTGGAACCGTACAGCGAAACGATCAGATGGACTTGTCGATGAACTGGGTCAGCTGGCTCTTGCCCACGGCGCCGATCTGGGTGCCGGCGACCTTGCCATCCTTGAAAATCATGAGGGTGGGAATGCCGCGAACGCCGAACTGGCGCGGGGTCTGCTGATTCTCGTCGATGTTGATCTTGACGATCTTAAGCTTACCTTCGTACTGGCCAGCCAACTCATCGAGGACCGGGGCAATGGATTTGCAGGGGCCGCACCACTCCGCCCAGAAGTCGAGCAGGACCGGGGTGTCGGAATCGAGAACTTCTGTCTGGAAGGCAGCGTCGCTCGTATGGGTGATCTTGTCGCTCACCGTGATCTCCAAAAGGGGGTGAAAGGGGGTTGACGACCGTGACGCCAGCATCGGCTACACTAAGGAGCCCCATGTCGCGGGTCCAACCGGAACCGAAGGTCTTGGCTATTGCAGCCGGTGGCCCTCATTCCAACGCAACTAGGGGCGCGATACAAGCGATTCAAGGGCGCCGACGGGATGGCTTCCGTTGACATAGGTGAACAGGCTCGGCGCAGAGCCCCTTCACCTATGCCAGCGGGAGTCGTCGGGTCGCGCGCCGCCGCCTCCGGCCATCGTGCGCCGGGCGCGTCGTACGGCCGCCGGCATGGCACCGGCCGCCCCCGACTCTCCCGTGACGCCGGCCGGATCCCCCACCGTCCCGCGGCTCCTTCTGTTGCCGCCGGGCCGCTGCCGCGCATTTGCGGCGCGAGACTTCCAGGTCACCCACCCATCATGTCCCAAACCGTTCTCACCGACGTCTTCTACGAAAACTTCGACCTTCATCCGCTCCTCCAGCAGGGCCTTGCCGCCGCCGGCATCACCCGTATGACCCCGATCCAGGCGCTCACCCTCCCGGTCGCCCTGCTTGGCCGCGACGTGGCCGGCCAGGCGCAGACGGGCACGGGCAAGACCTTCGCCTTCCTGGTCGCGCTGATGAACCGCCTGCTCAACAACCCGGCCGCGCCGGACCGCAAGGACGCCGATCCCCGCGCCTTGATCATCGCGCCGACGCGTGAGCTGGCGATCCAGATCGAGAAGGACTTCCAGGTCATCGGCAAGGCCACCGGCCTGCGCAGCGCCCTGATCTACGGCGGCGTCGACTACGACAAGCAGCGCCAGCAGCTGCGCGATGGCTGCGACATCATCATCGCCACGCCGGGTCGCCTGCTCGACTACTACAAGCAGGATGTCTTCGGCTTCGGCAGCGTCGAAGTCATGGTCATCGATGAAGCCGATCGCATGTTCGATCTCGGCTTCATCAAGGACGTGCGCTTCATCTTCCGTCGCCTGCCTGCCCGGGAAAAGCGCCAGGTGCTGCTGTTCTCCGCCACCCTCAGCCATCGCGTGCTGGAGCTCGCCTACGAGCACATGCACGAGGCCGAGAAGATGGTCGTGGAGACGGAGAATGTCACCGCCGACCGTGTGCGCCAGGTCGTCTACTTCCCTTCCAAGGAAGAGAAGCTGCCGCTGCTGCTCAACCTGCTCGAGGAGAGCAAGACCGAGCGCAGCATCATCTTCGTCAACACCAAGGCCGCGGCCGAGCGTGTCACGGACCGTCTCAAGCGCCACAACTTCCGCGTCGGCGCCATCTCCGGCGACGTGCCGCAGGTGAAGCGCCAGAAGCTGCTGCAGCGCTTCCAGGACGGCCAGATCGACCTGCTCGTCGCGACCGACGTGGCCGCCCGCGGCCTGCACATCCCGGCCGTCAGCCACGTGTTCAACTACGACCTGCCGCAGGATGCCGAGGACTACGTCCACCGCATCGGCCGTACCGCGCGCCTGGGCGCCGAGGGTGATGCGGTCAGCTTCGCCTGCGACCTGTACGCCATGGGCCTGCCGGACATCGAGACCTACATCAACCAAAAGATTCCGACCGCCTCCATCGAGGCCCGGATGCTGGTGATGCCCGCCCCGCGCCCGCGCGCCGACGGCGTGCAGGACGAAATCGACGATCCGAACGACAACGACGGCCACATCCCGACCCGCGGCGCGCCGCCAGAGAAGGGTGGCCGCAGTGGCAGCCGTGATGGCGGCCGTGGCGGTCCGCGGTCCGGTGAGCGCTCCGGCAGCCGCGAGCGTTCGGGCAGCGCCGAACGCCGTCCGCGCACGCCCCGTCCCGACGCGCCCGTCGTCGCCACCGGCGCCGCGCCTGTCGAAGTGCCGATGAAGACGGTTGTCGTCGCCGAGACGGTCGCCGATCTCCCGGCCGCTGCAGAGGCTATGGCCGCCGATGGCGCACCGAAGAAGCGTCGCCGTCGCGGTGGCCGTGGTCGCGGTGCCCGCGAGGGCGCCGAGAATGGCAACGGTGCTGGCGGCACCCCGACGAACGTTCAGGGTGAAAAGCCGAACGGCTCTGCAGCGCCGCGCCAGACCGCCGAGGGGCAGGGCAATCCGAACCGCCGCCCGTCGCGTCAGGTGGCGGCTAACCGTCCGTCGGCCAGCGGCCCGGCTCCGGTTGCCTCGGGCGGCCAGGAAAAGGTGGGTTTCTTCCGCCGCATCGGTCGTCTGTTCGGCGGTAGCTAAGAGCTCGCCGATGAATCGGCTCCTGCACAGAGCGCGGGCCCCCGGGCGAGCGCAGGCCCCCGGGGTTTCGGGGCTTCTTGTGGGAGCCGCTTCAGCGGCGACGGCCCTGTAGGAGCCGATTTATCGGCGATCAGCGCGAAGCGCGACCCAGCCACCGCAAAACCCACACCACTTCCCTTATCCTCTGGGGTTCAACGGGCCAACGGGTAACGCGGTGATCGGTTTCGATCTGGTGAGTAAACGGTACGAGGGCGATCACCAGGCCCTTACCGATGTGTCGTTCAGTGTCGAAGCCGGCGAGATGGCCTTTGTCACCGGTCACTCCGGCGCGGGCAAGAGCACCCTGCTCAAGCTGTTGGCCATGATCGAGCGCCCGACCAACGGCGTCGTCACCCTCGACGGCCAGAAGCTCAATACCGTCCGTCCCTCCGATATCCCGCGCATCCGTCGCAAGCTGGGCATGGTTTTCCAGGACCACCGGCTGCTGATGGATCGCACCGTCTTTGCCAATGTGGAACTGCCATTGGTGATCGCCGGCGTGGCGCCGGCCGACCGTGGGCGTCGCGTGCGCGCGGCCCTGGAGAAGGTCGGCCTGCTCAGCTATGAGAAGCAGCTGCCCGGTTCCCTTTCCACGGGCGAGCAGCAGCGCGTCGGCATCGCCCGCGCCATCGTGGCCAAGCCCGCCGTGCTCATTGCCGATGAACCGACAGGCAACCTCGATCCGCAGCTGGCCATGGAAATCATGGGTCTGTTCGCCGAATTCCAGCAGGTCGGGACCGCGGTTCTTGTCGCCAGCCACGACCTCATGCTGATCAAGCGAATGAAAAAACGCGTCGTCGTCCTCGACCACGGCAAGCTGGTTGCCGATGTCCCCGCCACGGAGGTGGTATGAACGCCGTTCGCGAACAGCGCCGTCAGCCCGAGCCGGAAAAGACGCGTCGCAGCGGCCCTCGTCACGTGAGCGCCTGGCGCGAGCACCACGTGTGGAGCCTGTCTATCAGCCTGCGTCGCCTGGGTGCCCGGCCGCTTGGCACCTTGCTGACGGTCGCCGTCATGGGCGTGGCGCTGGCCCTGCCGTTGGCCTTCTACCTGCTGCTGGGCAATGTTCAGCGGATGGGCGATGCCCTCGGCCGGAACCAATCCATCAGTGCGTTCATGAAGCCCGGGCAGAACGGTGCCATGGCGGAGACCGCCGCCTCGGCCCTGCGTGGTCGCCCCGAGGTCGCCGAAATCGTCGTGCGCACGCCGAAGGATGGCCTCGACGAGCTGGCGGAAGTGCAGGGGTTCTCCGGATCGCTGCAGTCGCTCGATGTGAATCCGCTCCCGTACGTTCTATCGGTGCAGCCGAAGCCGGGTCTGCCGGTCGAGCAGGTCGACCGCCTGGTCGAGGCCATGAAGGCGACACCGGGTGTCGACATGGTCCAGGACACGGGCGCCTGGCGACAGCGCCTCGATGCGCTTCTCGGCGTGGGAAGCCGGGCGGTTTCCCTGCTGGCCCTGCTCCTGGGTATTGCCGCTCTCCTGGTGGTCGGTAACACCATTCGTGTGGATATCCAGAGCCGTAGCGCCGAAATCGGCGTGCTGCTCCTCATCGGCGCCAGTCGCCCCTTCGTTCGTCGACCCTATCTTTATGCAGGCATCTGGCTCGGCTTGCTCGCGGGGATACTGGCCGTGGTCCTGGCTGTCGTCCTCGAACTGGCCATGGCCGGTCCAGTGGGGCGCCTCACTGCTGCCTACGACGGCAGTGTCAGTTTCGGCGGACTCCCCGCATGGCTGCTGCTTTCGGTACCCTTCGCTTCGGCGTTGCTTGGGTGGCTGGGCGCGCGGCTCGTCAGCGCTCGGCAAATTCGCCGCGCGGCGATGGCCTGAAGGGGAGACAGGGGTGGGATCTCACATCGGTTCGGGTGTCGCCGGCGCTGCGCCGCGAATCCTGTTGGTCGACGGCTCCAAAGTCGTTCGCCAGCTGATTTCGCGCGTGGTCGCGGCCGAAGTGCCGGGTGTCGAGATCATCGGCGTGGCCACGGGCGCCGAAGCGCAGTCCGAACTGCAACGCGGCGTCTTCGATTTCGTCACTGTCGCCCTGCGCCTGCCGGATATGGATGGCCTCGACGTCGCCCGTTTCGTTCGCGAGTCCGCTCCGCAGATCTACATGCCTATCGTCGTCGTCTCGGGCGACGTCGAAGCGCGCCTGCACAAGCGCGAGTTGGGTGAGTTCGTCACCGACTACTTCGACAAGTCGCTGGGTTTCGGCGCGCTCGCGGAATTCATTCGTGGCTATGTTCGGCCCGAAGGCGGTGCCGAGGGCGACGTGTTGTACGTCGAGGACAGTCGCGTGGTCGCATTGGCCACGCGTCGCATGATGGAGAAGTACGGACTCACCGTCCGTCACGTGATCAGTGCCGAAGATGCCATCGCGTACCTGCATGAAGCCAGGTCGCGTGGTGAGGTGGGCGCCGACATCGTGTTGACCGACGTGAGCCTCAAGGGAGAACTCACCGGTGGGGATCTCGTCGAGTGCATTCGCAACGAATTCGGCTACGGGAAGGGGCAGCTGCCCACCCTGATCATGACCGGTGACGAGAATCC
This sequence comes from Luteibacter sp. P4_D7_3, assembly GCF_056401735.1. NCBI lineage: Bacteria > Pseudomonadati > Pseudomonadota > Gammaproteobacteria > Lysobacterales > Rhodanobacteraceae > Luteibacter > Luteibacter sp. P4_D7_3. Next base: position 10,492 of record NZ_JBFUIT010000065.1, on the reverse strand, counting down.
GGCGAACCAGGCCGCGCTGCTGCGCGCCGGCGCCAACGATCTCGTCGAGAAACCTGTCGAGGAGAAGCTGCTGATCACGAAGCTCCTCTTCCAGCTGCGCGTTGCGCTGCACCTTCGCGAAAGGGCTGCCGGTTGAACGAGCGCGTGCGACTGGAAGCCTCGTGGAAGCAGCGGATCGGCGACTACCTTGATCGGCCGGAGATGCTGGCGCTGTCCCAGTTCCTGCGTGAGGAAAAAGCGCACGGCAAAGACATCTATCCACCTGGGCCGGACATCTTCAATGCCTTCGAGCACACGCCCTTCGACAAGGTGCGCGTAGTCATCCTCGGGCAGGATCCGTATCACGGCCCCGGTCAGGCGCACGGCTTGAGCTTTTCGGTGCGCCCGGGCGTGCGCGTGCCGCCGTCGCTGCAGAACATGTTCAAGGAGATTGAGGGTAGCCTCGGTATTCCGCGCCCCGAACATGGATGCCTGACGCCGTGGGCCGACCGCGGAGTGCTCCTGCTCAACGCCGTGCTCACCGTGGAAGCGGCACAGGCCGCCTCGCATCAAGGCAAGGGCTGGGAAGGTTTCACCGACGTGGCGATCGATGCATTGAATCGCCAGCGCGAGGGACTCGTATTCCTACTGTGGGGAAGTCATGCGCAGAAGAAGGGCCAGCTGATCGACGGCAATCGCCATCTGATCCTGCGCAGCGTGCATCCGTCGCCGCTATCCGCGCATCGCGGCTTCCTTGGTTGTGGCCACTTCGCCAAAGCGAATGCGTACCTCGAATCACGGGGTGAAGCGCCGATAGACTGGTCGCTGCCGCCGCGCTCCGAGCTCTGAAGAAAGCATTCTGCAGAAGTGACAAAGCCCGCGAGCCGAAGCTCGCGGGCCAGTTTAGGATCCGAGGCGCTTGTCATCGCGCATTCGGCCTGCCGCGGCTGCCACCCGAAGGTCTCACCGAGGTCTTGAGGTCGGGCGAACCGACTGACGGGTGCAAAGTTAGATGTCCACGGGTTTCGGGTCAACGACCCAGCGATCGATACTTCGATTTTTCAGAAAACTTCGAAGATATAAGCAAGTGCTTGCCGGATGCGGTGTAGCGTCTGTGCATCGATCTCGGCGGAACGGTATCTGAGCCTCCCATCGTGATGACGCGCGTCGGCCATGCTGAGCCGCTCGAGACTGACGGTGGTCACCATGTCGCACTTGGCCCAACGATCCCCCGTCTTCTCTCTCCATAACGGGCCGAGCCTTCACCATCTCGGCGCCCACTGCAGTGCCCGGCGATGGGAATCGACAGATCGCCAGGGTGCCGGCTCGAGGGGAAAAACGCAGTGCCATGTCCCGAGCCTAGGCGGGACGACGCCCCTTTAAAGCCAGCCCTCGGCCCCAATAACTGTAGGCACGACGGCTACATAGCCTCGTCGACGACCCTGCTGCCGCGCCCTCCGCGGCAGGGGAACCGTCTGCCTCCTGAATCCCTTTGGACCCCCTCTGGACATGCCAGGGGTATTTCTGTACCATAGCGTACAGTTAACCGATATGAACTTCGGCATGGCTTAGCACTCTCGCTTCGGGACTGCTAATCTGCACACCAGTTTTCAGGAGGTTCCACACATGTCTCAGGTCCTCGCCACCCGTAACTACGGGCTCCCGAGCGTCGTTGGCAGTCTGGATTCCTACATCTCGGCGGTCCATCGCATCCCGGTGCTCAGCCTTGACGAGGAGCAGTCGCTGGCGCGCCGCTTCCGTGACGACGCCGATCTCGACGCCGCCAAGCAGCTCGTTATGTCCCACCTGCGTTTCGTGGTCCATGTGGCTCGTGGCTACAACGGCTACGGCCTGCAGCTCTCGGACCTCATCCAGGAAGGCAATATTGGCCTGATGAAGGCCGTGAAGCGCTTCGACCCGGATCAGGGCGTTCGTCTGGTCAGCTTTGCGGTGCATTGGATCCGTGCCGAAATGCACGAATTTATCCTGCGTAACTGGCGCATCGTGAAGGTCGCTACGACCAAGGCCCAGCGCAAGCTGTTCTTCAACCTGCGCAAGAGCAAGAAGCGCCTGGGTTGGATGAATGCCGAGGAAGTCCGCGTGGTTGCCCAGGACCTGGGCGTGCCCGAGGCGACGGTTCGCGAGATGGAATCGCGCCTGTCCGGCCGTGACGTTGGTTTCGAGGCTCCAGCCGACGCCGATGACGATGACAAGCCGGCCCCGGCCGCCTTTCTTGTCGACGAAGGTGCGGATCCGTACGACAACCTTGCCGAAGAAGACGCGAGCAAGAACCAGATGGGCGCGCTGTCCTCGGCGCTCGGCAACCTGGATGCCCGCTCGCGTGACATCATCCAGCGCCGCTGGCTGGCTGAAGACAACAAGGCCACGCTGCAGGATCTTGCCGATGAATACGGTGTTTCCGCCGAACGCATCCGCCAGATCGAAGCGAACGCCATGAAAAAGATGCGCGTCGCCATCGCCGCCTGAGTGCGTCGTTGGGCGTAAGATCCGGAACGGCCCCCCTGGTGGGGCCGTTTTCCGTTGTTCCCCCTACGGAGTGCAGAGGATGCCCAGGGCACTGGTCATCGAAGATGATGAAGTCACCGCTCGCGACATCGTCGCGGAGCTGGGTGCGCACGGCCTAACGGCCGAGTGGGTGGCCAATGGGCGCGACGGTCTCGCGCGTGCCCTTGAAGATGGCTTCGACATCATCACCCTCGACCGCATGCTTCCGGGCATGGACGGGATCGACGTGGTGCTTGCTCTTCGCGAGCGCTCCGTGGACACGCCCGTGCTGATGATCAGCGCCTTGTCCGATGTGGACGAACGCGTCCGCGGCCTGCGCGCCGGCGGCGACGATTACCTGACCAAGCCTTTCTCGCCGGACGAACTGGCCGCACGCGCGGAAGTACTGCTGCGCCGTCGGCAACCCAATGCAAACAGCAACCGGCTGCGGGTTTCCGATCTCGAGCTCGACCTTGTGCGTCACAACGCGCTGCGCAATGGACAGCCGCTGACCCTGTTACCTACCGAATTCCGCCTGCTCGAATTCCTGATGCGCAACGCCGGCCAGGTGGTCACGCGCCAGATGATCTTCGAGCACGTGTGGGGTTTTCATTTCGATCCGGGTACCAACGTGATCGACGTCCATATCGGCCGCCTCCGTCGAAAGATCGACGGCGCCGGCCAGGTGCCGCTCATCCGTACGGTGCGCGGCTCGGGGTATGTCATTGCGCCCGCTGATTGATGCCTGGCGTTCCGCCACGTCGCGCCTGATCCTGATCTACGGCGCGCTTTTCGCCATCTGGTGCGTGGTGCTGCTGGGCGTCGTCCAGTGGGAAGCCTCGCGCTACCTGTCCAACGTCGTCGACGGCATGCTCGCCGCGCGCATCCACTATCTGGAAACCTCCGATCCGCGCCGGCTCCCCGCGACGGTGGAGGCGGCCAGCCAGATCGATGTCCAGGGCTACATGTGGGTCGGCCTGTTCGACCCGCAGGGCAGGCGCATCGCCGGCAACATCGAAAGTGTGCCGGCCGAGCTCACCGACGAAGACATGGTCCAGTCGATACGCGCGAGCCTCGTGGATCCCAAGCGCAATACGCCCACGCGCGCTCGTGGCGTCACGCGCGTGCTGCCCAATGGCGATCGGCTGGTCGTGGCCAAGGAGAGCACGACGATCGACGGCGTAGGCGCGATCATTCGCCGTGGCCTGCTCTGGGGGCTTTCTCTGACCCTCATCCCCGGTGTACTCGGCGGCATCCTCATCGCCCGTGGACCCGCGCGTCGCATTCGTGCGATCCAGCAGGCGATGGAGCCGATCCGCGAGGGCGACCTCAGCGTGCGCCTGCCCGTGACACGTGGCGGCGACGAGGTCGACCTTCTCGCATCCACCGTGAACACGACACTGGGTGAGATCGAACGCCTGCTGGGCGAAGTGAAGGGCGTCACCGACAACATCGCCCACGATCTCCGCACCCCGCTCACCCGGATGCGCACGCGTCTCCATCGCTTGCAGCAGCAGTTCGACGGCAAGCCGGAAGGCGACCAGCTGGACGCCTGCGTGGCCGAGATCGACACCGTGCTGTCACGCTTCCGCGCCCTGCTAAGGGTTTCTGAACTCGAAGACCGCCAGCGCAGCGCGTGTTTTGAAACGCTCGATCTGGGCGACGTCCTCCGCAACGTCCACGAGTTCTACGCCCCGCTGGCTGAAGACCGCAGCCAGGTGTTCGAACTCGAGGTGGGCCGGCTGCCGCCACTGCGCGGTGACCCGCAGTTGATGTTCGAAGCCTTCGCCAATCTCGTCGGCAACGCCATCAAGTTCACGCCCGACGGCGGTGCTGTCCGCCTGGTGGCCAGTACCGACCCGACGGGTGACGCGCGTATCGATATCGCCGATACCGGGCCTGGAATCCCGCCCAACGAACGGGAAGCGGTGTTTCGCCGGTTCTACCGGAGCGATGAGACGCGCGCAAAGCCGGGCTGTGGCCTGGGCCTTGCCATCGTCAGCGCCATCGTGCGCCTGCACGGGTTCTCGCTGTCGGTGGGTGGAACCGAGAAGGGCGCAGTCATCTCCGTGGTGTGTCCGGCCACCTAAATAATTCTTAACTACGTTGTACGAAGGTACGGGCGCAAAATCCGCTGCGACGCAACATCACGCCCGGAATCCGTCCCTCATGTTTGACATCGTCCGGATCGCTTTAACGCGGCCGTATACATTTGTCGTCCTCGCCTTGCTGATCCTGATCGTGGGACCGCTTGCGGCCCTGCGCACGCCGACGGACATATTCCCCAACATCAACATTCCCGTGATCGCGGTGGTCTGGCAGTACACCGGGCTGCCGCCGGACCAGATGGCCGGTCGCGTCTCGTCGCCCTTCGAGCGCGTGCTGACCACGACAGTGAACGACGTGGAGCACATCGAAGCCAGCTCGATCAACGGCTTCGGTATCGTCAAGATCTTCTTCCAGCCCACGGTCAACATCCAGACGGCCAACGCGCAGGTGACCGCCGTCTCGCAGACGCTGCTGCGCCAGCTGCCCCCGGGTACCACGCCCCCGCTGATCCTGAACTACAGCGCCTCGACGGTTCCGATCATCCAGCTGGCGTTGTCTGGCGAGGGCCTCACCGAGCAGAACCTCGGCGATCTCGGCCTCAACAACATCCGTCCGCAGCTGACGTCGGTGGCGGGTGCGGCGATCCCGTATCCGTTTGGCGGCAAGACGCGCCAGGTGCAGATCGACATCGATCCGCCGGCGCTGCAGGCGCGTGGGCTATCGGCGCAGGACGTGGCCAATGCCCTGGCCGCACAGAATCTGATCACGCCGGTCGGTACGCAGAAGATCGGGCGGTACGAGTACACGCTGCAGCTCAACAACGCACCGTCCGATATCAACGAACTCGGCAACCTGCCCATCAAGAGCGTCAACGGTGCCACCGTTTTCGTGCGCGACGTTGCCCACGTGCGCGATGGCTCGCCGCCGCAGACCAACATCGTGCACGTCAACGGTGATCGCTCAGTGCTGATGACGGTGCTGAAGAACGGCTCCGCGTCCACCCTGGCGATCATCGCCGGGATCAAGGATCGCGTGAAGGCGATGAAGGACGGGCTGCCGCCGAACCTGACGATCGTGCCGATCGGCGATCAGTCGCTCTTCGTCAGCGCCGCCATCGAAGGCGTGATCCGCGAGGGCATCATCGCGGCAGCGCTCACCAGCCTCATGGTGTTGCTGTTCCTTGGCAGCTGGCGTTCGACCCTGATCATCGCCACGTCGATCCCGCTGGCGATCCTCGCTGCGATCGCCGCGCTGTCGGCTATCGGCGAGACGATGAACATCATGACACTGGGTGGTCTCGCGCTCGCGGTCGGCCTCCTCGTCGACGACGCCACGGTGACCATCGAGAACATCAACTGGCACCTGGAGCAGGGCAAGGACGTCGAACCGGCGATCATCGATGGCGCCGCGCAGATCTTCGCCCCGGCCTTCGTGGCGCTGTTGTGCATCTGCATCGTGTTCGTGCCGATGTTCTTCCTGACCGGCGTGGCGCGCTTCCTCTTCGTGCCCATGGCCGAAGCGGTGATGTTCTCCATGACGGCCTCGTTCATCCTCTCGCGTACCCTGGTACCGACGATGGCGAAGTACATGCTTCACAAGCACACTCACGACGATCCGCATGGCGAAGGGAAGAAGCCGTCGCGCAATCCGCTGGTTCGCTTCCAGCGCCGGTTCGAGGCGGGCTTCGAGAGGACTCGCGAGAGCTATCACGACCTGCTCAAGCTGGCGCTGCATCACCGCAAGGTGTTCGCTGCCTGCTTCCTGGCTTTCGTGATCCTGACCTTCGCGCTGGTGCCTATGCTGGGCCGCAACTTCTTCCCATCGGTGGATGCGGGCCAGATCCTGATGCATGTGCGCGCGCCGGTCGGAACGCGCGTGGAGGAAAGTGCGCGTCTCTTCGCCGACGTGACCAATGCCGTGCGCCGGATCATCCCGAAGGAAGAGCTGGGCACCGTGGTCGACAACATGGGCCTGTCGTCGTCGGGCATCAACAATACGTACAACAACACGGGAACGATCGGCTCGCAGGACGGCGATATCGAGATCGCGCTGAACGAGGGCCACGCCTCGACACCGGATTACGTCCGCAAGCTTCGCGAGCAGCTGCCGCGTGAGTTCCCGGGCGTCACGTTCTCCTTCCCGCCCGCCGACATCACCAGCCAGATCCTCAATTTCGGATCGCCGGCACCCATCGACCTGCAGATACGCGGTCCTAATCTTGCCGCCAACTTCGCCTACGCGGACCGCTTGCTTCGCGACATCCGTCGCGTGCCCGGCGTGGCCGATGCACGTATCCAGCAATCGAACGCGGTGCCCACGCTGAACATCGACGTGGATCGCAGCCGTGCCCAGGAAATCGGAATCAACGAGCGTGACGTGACCGCCAGCCTCGGCGTGAACCTCGCGGGCTCGAGCCAGATCGCGCCGACCTTCTGGCTGAACCCGCAGAACGGCGTGTCGTACCCGATCGTCATGCAGACGCCGCAGTACAGCCTCGACACCTTGCCCGATCTCGAGAACGTGCCGATCAGCCCGAGCTCCGGCACGGGTGGATCGCAGATCCTCGGCGGTATCGCGCATGTTTCGCGCACGGCGACCAATGCCGTGATCAGCCAGTACAACATCCAGCCGATGGTCGAGATCTACGCCACCACGCAGGATCGTGACCTCGGTGCCGTCTCCGCCGACATCCAGAAGATCGTGGAGGCGAACAAGAAGTTTCTGCCGAAGGCATCGTCCACCGCGTTGCTGGGCCAGGTGCAGACGATGAACGATTCGTTCTCCGGCCTTATCTTCGGCCTGCTCGGCGCCATCGTGCTGATCTACCTTCTGATCGTGGTGAACTTCCAGTCGTGGAGCGATCCGTTCGTGATTATCACGGCGTTGCCTGCCGCCATCGCCGGCATCATCTGGATGTTGTTCGCCACCCACACCACCTTGTCCGTTCCCGCGCTGACGGGCGCGATCATGTGCATGGGCGTGGCGACGGCCAACTCCATCCTTGTGGTCAGTTTCTGTCGCGAGCGTCTCGACGTACTCGGCGACGCGACCGCCGCGGCACTCGAAGGTGGCTTCGTTCGCTTCCGCCCGGTGTTGATGACCGCGCTGGCAATGATCATCGGCATGGCGCCCATGGCCATGGGCTTCGGTGAGGGCGGCGAGCAGAACGCCCCGCTCGGTCGCGCCGTGATCGGCGGCCTGCTCTTCGCTACCACTGCCACGCTGTTCTTCGTCCCCGTCGTTTTCAGCATGATCCACGCGCGTCGTGGTCACCCGTCCCACAGCCCGGTGAATCCCGGGGAGCCCGTCCATGTCGCCTGAAACCCTGCACACTCCGCCGCCGCGCCGACTCCGTCTGGCCGGCATCATCGCCGCCATCGTGGTCCTTGCCATCGTGGTGGCCGGCGTCGCCACCCGCGCGAACGATTCGCGCAAGCTGCGTACATGGACGGACGACCAGGCCACGCCAACGGTCAACGTCGTGTCGCCGCACAGTGGACAGGGCGGCGGTGACCTGAACCTGCCGGGYCGCCTCCAGGCATACGCCCGCGCGCCTATTTTCGCGCGTACCAGCGGCTACCTGAAGTACTGGAAAGTCGATATCGGCCAGAAGGTGAAGGCCGGCGATGTCCTCGGCGAGATCGAGACACCCGACCTCGACCAGCAGTTGCTCCAGGCGAAGGCGGACCTCGCCAGCGCACGCGCCAATGAATCGCTGGCACAGACGACGGCCACGCGCTGGAAGGACATGCGCGACTCCGACTCGGTGTCCAAGCAGGAGGTCGATGAGAAGACGGGTGATTACGACGCCAAGCACGCGCTCGCCGCGGCCGCGGCCGCGAATCTCGAACGCATCCAGGCGCTGAAGGGCTACGCCAAGCTCACCGCGCCGTTTGACGGCACGGTAACGGCCCGCGAGACGGATGTCGGCGCTTTGATCAATGCCGGTGGGGTGGGGCAGGAACTGTTCGTGGTGTCCGATACGCGCAAGCTGCGCATGTACGTGAACGTGCCGCAGAACTACGCCCCGGCGATCAAGCCGGGCGAGCCGGTGAAGCTCACGGTGCCCGAGTACCCGGGCCAGACGTTCACCGGCACGATTGAATCGTCGTCCGCCGCGATCAACGCAGCCTCCGGTACGACGCTCGTGCAAGTCTCGGTCGATAACAAGGACGGCAAGCTGCTTCCGGGTAGCTATGCGAGCGCGACCTTCGGCCTCCCGGCGAATGCCACCTTGTTCAGTGTGCCCGCGAGCGCGGTCGTGTACGACGATCGCGGCCTTCGCGTCGCCCTGGTCGACGCCCAGAACAAAGTGAAGTTCAAGGACGTCACGATCACGCGCGACTTCGGCAAGACGATCCAGCTGGGCTCGGGAATCGCCGCGGGTGATCGCCTGATCGAAAGCCCGCCCGATGGCCTGGCCGACGGTGACACCGTGCGCGTCAGCGCGCCGAAGAAGGTGGAAGGCGACCATGCTCCGAAGGCCTGATTCCGCCAGCGGCCTCCGCGTGTACCGGGCCGGTGCGCTTGCCGCCCTCGTGTCGCTGGGCATCTCGGCCTGCTCGCTCGCGCCCACGTACAAGGTCCCCGACGTACCGGTCGCCGACCAGTACGCCAACGCGAATTCGCCCTGGACCGAAGCGAAGCCGGCTGACCATCTCGACCGCGATGCCTGGTGGAAGCTCTATGGCGACCCGCGCCTCGATGACCTGCAGACGAAGCTGATCGCGAACAACGCGAGTCTCGCCGCCGCACTTGCGCATTACGAGCAGTCCGAGGCGTTTACCCGGCAGGTGCGGTCCGCGCTCTTTCCGACGCTCGGCCTGAATGCCAATGGCCAGCGGGACCGTGAATCGGATACGCGTCCGCTTCGTGGCACCACCTCGCCTTCCCTGTACAACTCGTACACGATCGGCGCGCAGGCGGACTACGAAGTCGATCTGTGGGGTCGCGTGCGCGACACTGTCGCCGCCGGCACCGCCGAGCAGGCGGCCGCGGCGGGGGATCTCGCCTCCGCGCGTCTCAGCCTGCAGGCCCAGCTGACCGACAGCTATCTCCAGCTCAACGGTCTCGATCGGCAGGTAAAGGTGCTTAACGAGAGCATCGTCGCGTTCAGTCGCGCGCTGGAGCTCACTGAATCGCGGCACGAGGGCGGGATCTCGTCCGGTCTGGACGTGGCCCGCGCGCAGACACAGCTGTCCAACGCGCGTTCACAGTTGACCCAGGCACAGGCGCAGCGTGCACTGATCCAGCATGCGATTGCGGTGCTCGTCGGCGATTCCGCATCGACCTTTACCCTCGCCACGAACGACGCACAGGTGACGGTGCCAACCATTCCGCTCGACGTACCGTCGGTGATTCTCCAGCGTCGCCCGGACATCGCGGCCGCGGAACGGCGTACAGCGGAGGCCAATGCGCGTGTCGGCGTGGCACGCTCCGCTTATTTTCCGCAGCTCACGCTGGACGCCCAGGGTGGCTGGCAAAGTAGCGCGTGGGCCAGCATCGCCACCGCGCCGAACCGCTTCTGGTCGATTGGCCCGACCTTGCTGCTGAGCGTGTTCGATGGCGGTCGCCGCAAGGCGGTCGTGGATGCCGCGAAGGCGGCGACCGACGAGGCCGGCGCGACGTATCGGGACGTGGTGCTCAACGCCTTCGCCCAGGTGGAGGACAACCTCGTCCTGCTGCGCGACCTCGGCACGGCGCTCACGGATCAGCGCGCCGCCGCCGACGCCGCGCAGCGTTCGGTGGACCTGTCGATGAATCGTTACCGTAACGGTGCGGTCGGCTACCTCGACGTGGTCCAGGCACAGACCGATGCCCTCACGGCCCGCCGCAGCGTGATCGACCTCGAAACGCAACAACTACGCGCCAGCGTCCAGCTGATCCGCGCCCTTGGCGGCGGCTGGTCCCAGGGGTAAAGCCTCGCTGCCGTTGTAGGAGCCGATTCATCGGCGATGGG
>NZ_JBFUIT010000064.1:0-16014 GCF_056401735.1 Luteibacter sp. P4_D7_3 | reverse complement strand
GCCTCGTCCCAGCCTGGCTTGTAGCGGAGGCTGAATTCGCCGAGCTCGGGCAGCACGTTTTCCATGAAGCTCTGGATGTGTGGGAGAAGCCTGGCGATGTAGTCACGCCGAARCAGGGTGATGGCCTCCCCTGCTCCCGCTAGCTCCGATTCCCAAGGTTCGATGAGACTGGCCTCTACGGTGCCGCCGTTTCGCAGGAGCGCATTGCGCTGCTTGAGCGCACGCTGGTATCGGCGCCACTGGCCGACGAAAGAATGTTCCACGTGGAACAGACCCCAATCCAGGTAGCGCCGACGCTCGTCGGACGCCCCGGCAATCAAGTCGTGCGAGCCCGGTTCAAAACACACCACGGCGCACTCCTGAACCAGGGAGCCCAGCGAAGCCGCCGTATCACCGTCGACCCGGGCAACCCAACGTCCACTCTCCCGCCCTAGCCCGAGGCGCCGGATCCTACCGTCGTCCGAATGCACTTCCGCGAAAACGGAAAGCGCCGTAGCACCCCGCTTCAACAGTACGTCGCGAGACCCTGCCCGGAAGGAGCGGCCATGCGAAAGCAGATAGGCCGCTTCCAGAACACTGGTCTTTCCGGCGCCGTTGGCCCCGATGAACACGTTGATCCCCGCAGCCGGTGACAGTGTCACCCCTTCGAGGCAACGCAGACCGGCGATTCTCAGCGACTCGAACTTCATGCCAAATACGTTCCCGTCCAAAACGAACGACGCCGGGGTGTCGAAGACATCCCCGGCGTCGTGGGCCGAACTCTAGCTTGCCTTGCCGTCAGAGGCGAAGCGGCATCACCACATGGCGTGCTTCTTCGTTGCCCTCTTCCTGGAGCAGGCAGCTGGACTGGGCGTCACGAAGGTTGATACGGACCTTGTCGCCACGAAGTGCGCTCAACGCGTCGAGCAGATAGCCCACGTTGAAGCCCACGGCGAGATCGTCGACCACGGTTTCCGCTTCGACTTCCTCCTGGGCCTCTTCCTGCTCAGGGTTGTGAGCAATGATCTTGATACGGCCGGGGGTCAGCTCGAGCTTTACGCCGCGATACTTCTCGTTCGACAGGATGGCGGCGCGCTGCAGCGCGCTCTTCAGCACATCACGCTCGATCGTGGCCGTTTTGTCGGCACCGAGCGGAATGACTGCCTCGTAATCCGGGAACCGGCCGTCGATGAGCTTCGAGGTGAACGTGACACCACCGCGACGGACGCGCAGATGGTTGCGACCGAACTCGAGCTCGACCATGCCTTCACCGGACTCGAGCAGGCCCACCAGCTCATTCACGCCCTTGCGGGGAATGATGATCTGGCGGCGAGCGGAAACGGAGCTTTCCAGCTTGGTCTCCTTCAGCGCCAGGCGGTGTCCGTCGGTGGCGACGCAGCGCAGCGTGTGCTCCTGGAGATCCAGCAGCATGCCGTTGAGGTAATAACGGACGTCCTGGTTCGCCATCGCGAAGGCGGTGCGGTCCATCAGGTCGCGAAGAACTTCTTCCGGCAACGAGACGCGCTCGACCAGTTCGATTTCATCGACGGTCGGAAATTCCGTCGCAGGCAGCGTAGCCAGCGTGAAACGGCTGCGGCCGGCATTGAGCGCGATGCGTTCGCCGTTGAGCTTGATATCGATCTTCGCACCGTCAGGCAGTGCGCGAACGATATCGAAAAGCTTGCGGGCCGGAATCGTGATCTCGCCTTCCTGGACCGCGTCAGCGGCTGTGGTGGCGACCATCTCGACTTCGAGGTCGGTACCGGTAAACGAGACCTCGCTACCGGAGGCGCGAACCAGAAGGTTGGCCAGTACAGGCAGGGTCTGACGACGTTCTACGACGCCTACGACTTGCTGCAGAGGTTTGAGCAGAACTTCCCTCTGGATGCTGAATTGCATGCGCCCCTTCTCCTGCTTTTAAGTTTTAAGATTTTATAGTGGTTGTAGTAGGGCCGGTGGATATCTGGAGAAGCCTGAATTTCTAATATATTTCAGATGCTTATCGGTTGATATCGACTGGGCCTAAGAGGCGGTGCCATGTGTGTAGCTTGTGGATAACTTCGAGGGTCAAAACCATCCTCTGTCCATCCACCTATTATCCACAGGTTCTCAGCCCGTCAATATGCGGATGAGCTGTTCCCAATCCTGACGCATACGAACGTCCTTTTCGCAGAAACCGCGGATGGTGCGGCAGGCATGGAGAACCGTCGTGTGGTCGCGACCACCAAAGGCTTCACCGATCTCCGGAAGGCTGTGGTCGGTCAGTTCCTTGGAAAGCGCCATGGCTACCTGCCGGGGACGCGCCAGGGAGCGCACACGGCGTTTGGAGAGCAGGTCGGACAGACGCACCTGGTAGTAGTCGGCCACCATCTTCTGGATGTTGGGCACGGTCACGGCCTGGGCATGCGTGTTCAGCAGATCGCGCAGGGTCTCCTCTGCGAAATCCGTCGTAATCGGCTTACGGTAGAAGTTGGCGCGAGCCGCCAGCGTGTTGAGGGCGCCCTCGAGGTCGCGCACGTTGGAGCGGATGCGCTTGGCCAGCAGCATCGCAACGTCCTCCGACACTTCCATGCCCTTGTCGGCCGCCTTGGACAGAAGAATGGCAGCGCGCGTTTCGAAGTCAGGCGGCTCGATCGCCACCGACAGGCCCCAGCCCAGGCGCGACTTCAGCCGCGGCTCCAGCTTGTCCAGTTCCTTCGGATAGCGGTCGCAGGTAAGAATGATCTGCTGCTTCGCTTCGAACAGGGCGTTGAAGGTGTGGAAGAACTCTTCTTGCGTCGTGTCCTTGCCGGCGAAGAACTGGATATCGTCGATCAGCAGCGCATCCACGGTACGGAAGCGACGCTTGAACTCGTCYATGTTCTTCTGCTGCAGCGCTTTCACCATGCCACTGACGAACTGCTCCGAGCGCAGGTAAAGCACCTTGGCGTCCGGATTGTTCTGCATGAGAAGGTTGCCGGCCGCATGCATGAGATGTGTCTTACCCAGACCCGTACCGCCATAGAGCAGCAGCGGGTTGTAGGCGCGACCAGGATTCATGGCCACCTGCATGGCCGCCGCTTTGCCTAGCTGGTTCGACTTGCCTTCCACGAACGTATCGAACGTGTAATGCGGATCCAGGTTGTGCACGTGGGGCGCTTCCGGCGCCGCCTCGCGGGCAGGCCGTGCCGGTGCGGCCGCCGGCGACGACGCCACGGGACGCTGGGGAGCCGGTCGTCCGCCGGACGAGCCCACTTCCAAGCGCACGGGCACCGGGTGCCCGAGGAGGTGTTCGGCGATCGTCTGGATCTGTTTCAGGTATTCATCGCGGACAGTGTCCAGCGAGTACGGATTCGGGGCGTAAAGATGCAGCCCGCTGGCGTCTTCCCTGGCCTGCAACGGCATTAACCAGGTCTGGACGTCCTCGGCGCTCAATTCGCCTTCAAGACGCTCGAGACAGCGCCTCCAAAGATCACTCATCGGGTATTCTTGCCACAGAAAGGGCGCTTGCGCGCGGGGTGGACGACGAAGTCTACCAGCGTTCCGCCCCTGCCTCGGGGTTCGCCTGGCCGGACCGCCGCAGTTCTTGCGCGGCCAAGCGGTTGACACTTCAGCGGAATGTCGGCCATACTTTCCGGCCATATTCATTCTTCACCCGGATTAAGAGTCATGAAGCGGACTTTCCAGCCCAGCAAGCTCAAGCGCGCCCGCACCCACGGCTTCCGCGCCCGCATGGCGACGGCCGATGGTCGCAAGATCATCAATGCCCGCCGCGCGAAGGGTCGCAAGCGCCTGATCCCGTAATCGGTTCGTCTGTCGTGCGAGCCGCAGCCATGCCGCGCGAAGCGCGGCTCCGCCGCGCCGCCGACTTCGCAGCCTTGCGAACAGTCAGCGGACGCCTTGGCGGCCGCTGTTTTCTTTTGCGCTTCGGAAACAACGATGTCGACACGGCAAGGCTAGGCCTCGCCATCTCCAAGCGCTGTTCCAAGCGCGCGGTCGACCGTAACCGGATCAAGCGCCTGGCACGTGAGGCGTTTCGCCGCGCGCGCATCGCCCTACCCCACGTCGACATCCTGGTCATGGCGCGCGACAGCGCGGTCAAAGAGACCGGCGAAGCCCTGTTGGCCGAGCTCGACATGCTCCTGCGCAAGGTCCGGCCGTTGAAGCGCGAAGGCGCCGACGGCACAATCGCGCGTTGACCTTCTTCTCACCGTCGTCCCCGTCTCTCCCGGCCAGCTGGCTGAGACGTCATCCGGATCTGGCCCTGCAATGAATCAAACGCGCACGCTCCTCTTCTTCGCGCTCATGTTCGTGGCGTATCTCTTGTGGACCGAGTGGGAGAAGGACTACGTCCACCCGCCGGCTCCCCCCGCTCCGACGGGCCAGACCACGGCCGGACAGGCCGGTGCCGATGCCGCCGTACCCGGCGCGACGAACCCCGCCGGCGTGCCGAACGAATCCGGCGCACCGGTGGAAGGCAAGGCCGAGTTGGTCACGCTCTCTAACGATCTGCTCCGCCTGACCATCGATACCCGCGGTGGCAGCATCGTTCGATCGGAACTGCTCGCTTATCCGACCGAGCCGGAAACCAAGAAGAACCCGACCTCCCCGCCGGTCCGCCTCCTCGACGACGAAGGCGCGCACTTCTTCGCCGCCCAGGACGGTCTGGTCAGCAGCACCGGTGCCGCGCCGGACCATCGCGCGCTGTTCCACGCCGAGAAGACCGAGAACATCCTTGCCGATGGCCAGAAGACGGTCAGCGCCGAGCTGACCTGGACGGACCCGTCCGGCGTGAAGGTGGTCAAGCGCTATACCTTGAAGCGTACCGACTACGTGGTCGACCTCGACCAGCACATCGAGAACGGCTCGGCGGCGATGTGGAACGGCAATGCCTACCATCAGCTGCAGCGCGTACCGGCTGAGAAGGTGAACTGGTTCAAGGCTTATACCGATCCGGCGCAGCACAGCTTCTTCGGTGCCGCCTGGTATAGCCCGGAAAGCAAGTTCGAGCCGCTGCCCTTCGCCGACTTCACCAAGAAGCCGCTCAACCACCAGATCACCGGTGGCTGGGTCAGCATGCTGCAGCATTACTTCTTCGTGGCCTGGATTCCGCCGGCCAACGAGGCCGTGACCTACACCAGCAATATCGTCGATCCGAACTCCGCGACGCCGCGTTATCTCGTGCGCGCCTTCGGTCCGGCGATCCAGGTCGCTCCGGGTCAATCCGCCGACAGCGTTGCGCGCCTGTATATCGGCCCGAAGCTGCAGGGCACGCTCGACGTCATCGCGCCGGGCCTGGAACTGACCAGCAACTATGGCTGGTTCACCATCATTGCCCAGCCGCTGCACTGGCTGCTCTCGCAGCTTCATGCGATCAGTGRCAACTGGGGCGTGGCGATCATCCTGCTCGTGTTGCTGATCAAGGCTGCGCTTTACAAGCTCACCGATGCGCAGTTCCGTTCGGGAGCACGCATGCGCAAGCTGCAGCCGCGCGTCGCCGCGCTCAAGGAGCGTTACGGCGACGACCGCGTGAAGATGCAGCAGGCGATGATGGAGCTGTACAAGAAGGAGAAGGTGAATCCGATGGCAGGCTGCCTGCCCATCCTGATCACCTTCCCGATCTTCATCGGCCTGCTCCGCGTGTTGTCGGAATCCATCGAACTGCGCCATGCGCCGTTCTTCGGTTGGATCCACGACCTTTCCGCGCCGGATCCCTTTTACGTACTGCCCGTGCTGTACTTCATCGTTACCCTGCTCACGCAGCGCATGATGCCGACGGCGGGCATGGATCCGGCCCAGGCCAAGATGATGAAGGTCATGCCGCTGATCTTCGGTGTCTTCTTCGCCTTCTTCCCCTCGGGCCTCGTGCTCTACTGGACGATCAACGGTGCGACCAGCCTGCTCCAGCAGTGGTACATCAACCGCAGCGTCGACCGGGCCGAGATCAAGGCCAAGACCGCATAACCCCTGAGCGGCGCGTCGAAAGACGCGCCGCTTCGCTATTGAAGGTACGGCAATGAATCACGGCGACGACACCATCGCGGCCATCGCTACCGGCGCCGGCGCGGCTGGGGTCGGCGCCGTTCGCGTTTCGGGGCCGTTGGTTCCTGCCATCGCCAAGGCATTCCTCGGTCGCGACCCTGTACCGCGGCACGCGCACTTCGCTGCGTTTCGCGACGGCCATCGCGAGCTGATCGATCGCGGGATTCTGCTGCACTTTCCGGGGCCCGCCTCGTACACCGGTGAGCATGTGCTCGAGTTGCAGGGGCATGGCAGTGCGGTGCTTCTCGACGCCCTGCTTCGTCGTTGCATCGAACTCGGCGCACGTCTGGCGCGACCGGGTGAATTCACCGAACGCGCGTTCCTCAATGGGAAGCTCGACCTCGCGCAGGCGGAAGCTGTGGCCGATGTCGTAGCGGCGACATCGGAGGCAGGCGCGCGCGCTGCCTTACGTTCGATGGAAGGCGTGTTCTCTGCACGTGTCGACGCCTTGCTTGCGGAGATGATTGCGCTTCGCGTGCATATCGAAGCGGCGATTGATTTTCCTGAAGAGGAAATCGACTTTCTTGCCGATCCCGTTATCGGCGAACAGCTCACGTCATTGCGTGCGAATCTCGATGCGCTGCTCGTGGAGACGCGCCGTGGCGTTCGACTTAATGACGGCATCACGGTAGCTATCGTCGGTCGGCCGAACGCGGGCAAGTCGAGTCTGATGAATGCTCTCGCGGGACAGGAACGCGCCATCGTTACCGACATCGCTGGTACGACGCGTGATGTGCTCCGTGAGTCCATCAGTATCGATGGCGTTACGCTCGAGCTGGCCGACACCGCAGGCCTGCGCGACTCGGTGGATGTCGTCGAACGGGAAGGGATCCGACGCGCACGTGCACAGCTTGAGCGATGCGATGTTGCTCTCCTCGTCACTGACGCCGAGCACGCCGCCTTGGATCTCGCGTTCTTTGAAGGCACACCGACGCATGCGTCACGCTTAGTCATAGTCAATAAGATCGATCTGGCCCAAGCATCGGCACATCGGGAATCCCACGAAGGCTACGACGCGCTGTGGCTGTCTGCGTTGACCGGCGATGGCCTTGACGCACTGCGATCAATGTTGAGAGACCTCGCGACGGCTGGCGCGGGTGACGGTGCCTTCAGCGCGCGACGTCGTCATGTCGTGGCGCTCGAATGGGTTCGTGACCATCTGTCGCGCACCGCGGATGCGCTGCATGGATCGCATGCTGGAGAGCTTGCTGCGGAAGAACTTCGTCAGGCGCAGCAAGCACTGGGTGAGATCACCGGAACGTATTCATCGGATGATCTTCTTGGGGCGATCTTTAGTTCGTTTTGTATCGGGAAGTAACGAGTTCCGTCTAAACGCAAGGAAGGTACTGAGTCGTGTCATCCAAGCTCGAAACCGCGCCCGGGGAGACGCACGAATCAAAATGGACAAGATCGAGGATCCTGACGATATATCTCTGCGTCCTGGGTACTCTGTTGATCCCGATCTAGATCCCCCGGATGCAGAAATTTCATGATTCCGGACAAAAGCGAGCTCAAGAGATTGAAGCCCTGGGTCGTTCCCTTCCGCATCACGATGCTGAGCGGATATCTCGCGTTTATGTGCTGGCTTTGCGTGTACGGCTTAGCGTCCCTCTTCGTCCTTGTGACCTCGCGAGCTGACGCGCCGATCACCGCGCCGATTCACGTGGTCCGAACATCGGGCCGTTGTCCGATGAGATATTCGTTCTTCGACCCAGCTATTCAGCGCCGTGTAAACAAATGCGGCTGGCCCTTCGCTCAACCGGTCTCCGGCGATATCGCACGTATCGATCAATCGGTCGGTCCGTTCGGCATGCTTCTTCTGTCGGTTGGCCGCGAGCAGTGAACGACGTAAGTAGCTACGCGTGAACGACGGTTGCCTCTGGGGGGATCTCTCGCAAACGAGAAAGGAATTCCTCAAGGATCGGCGACGTATTGCTCCTGCTATACCCCACGACGAGATCCAGCATCGGCGGATTCTTCAGCGGCCGACTGGTCACCGACCAAGGCATAAGGTCCTGGATGTACGCGGGGATCAATGCGAGCCCGCGCGTCGATGCCACGAGTGACATCACCATGGCAGGATTGTCGACACCTTGCGTCGGTTCAATCGCAACACCCGATCGTTCGAGGTAATGATCGATAACCCCGCGAAGCACCTTCGCCTTGTTCGCCATCGCGACATACGGCTCGCCGATCATGTCCTTCGGCTCGACCATCTTCCGCTTCGTCAGCCTGTGATCGCTCGGCATGAGCATCACCAACTCCTCCTGACCGATAACGCGATACTCGAGATCGTAATCCGGCTCGGCTCGCATGAAGGCGAGATCGAGTCGTCCGCGTGCGACGGCATCGGCAAGATCCGGCGAGTAGTCACTCGACACCGTGACATCGACGGTCGACATGTCCTGATGTAGCAACTGCATCGCACGAGGCAGCCACTTCATCTCGAGGCCGGTGAGGAAGCCGAGCGCGAACCGCCGCTTCGAAGGTAACGCTGCTCGACGCGCAGCTTCGACGGCGGCATCCACCTGGCTCAACGCCAGGCGCGCGTGATCGATGAATGCCCTTCCTGCCTCGGTGAGGACGACACCTCGCGCGCTACGCGTGAGCAACGCGACGCCGACCTGATCCTCGAGGTCGCGTATCTGCCGGCTGAGCGAGGGTTGCGATGTATGCAGCCGCTTCTCGGCGGCCTCGGTGAGGCTGCCCGTTTCAGCCACGGCGATCAGGTACCGCAGGTGCCGCAGTTCCATGAGCCCATGCCTCGAAGGTATGCCTACCAGCTTACAAAGTCTTTTTCAGACGCGCCAGAGCGGCCTAGATTGTCCACCAAGCCGCCGGTAGACCCCTTCGTCGCTCCCGCCGGCAAGCCTGATCCATTCAATAGCCATAACTTTGAGGAATACGTCATGAGCAACCAAATCTTCGATCTCACCGGCAAGACCGCCCTGGTGACCGGTGCTTCGCGTGGTATCGGCAAGGCCAGCGCCCTGGCCCTCGCCAAGGCAGGTGCACAGGTGCTCGTGCACTTCAGCCGCGGCGAACAGGAGGCCCAGGCCGTCGTCGACGAAATTCGCCAGGCCGGCGGCAAGGCAGAGAAAGTCGGTGCGGACCTCCGTGCCGCGCAGGGGCCGCACGAACTCGCCGCCAAGGTCCGAGAGATCATCGGTGGCCGACTCGACGTCCTGGTCGCCAATGCAGGCATCGCTGTCTCCGCGACAATCGAGGACACCACCGTCGAAAACTTCGACGACCTCTTCGCCGTGAACGTTCGCGCCCCTACTTCCTCGTGCAGCAGCTCCTTCCGGTGATGTGCAAGGACAGCAGTGTCGTGCTGCTTTCATCGCTCGCCGCCAAGTCCGCTGTCGGCACGTTGTCGGCTTACTCCGCGACCAAGGGCGCCATCGACACGCTTGTAAAGCACTTTGCGTCGGCACTGGGCGAGCGCGGCATTCGCGTCAACGCCGTTGCACCGGGCGTGGTTCCCACCGATATGTCGAGCTTCGCCAAGAGCGACGAAGGTCGTGACTTCACGCTGAGCATCCAGGCGCTGAAGCGCATGGCCACCGCCGACGATATCGCCGACGTGATTACCTTCCTTGCGTCTGCTGCGTCGCGCTGGGTGACGGGTGAAACGCTGCACGTGGATGGTGGCTCCAAGCTCTGAGGAGATTGCTAGGGGCGGCTGAGAGCATCGCCGCTGAAGCGGCTCCCACAGGGAGCGGCCCCACAGGAAGCGGCCCCACAGGAAGCGGGGCCGACACGATTGATGTGGGTCGCACATAAGTCAAAGCGGAAATGAATGGCTACTGCGGCTGCCTGGTCATCGCTAACTTGTCTTCAACGAAATGCGCCGCTGGCCCCGACTAACGGGGCGGCGGCTAACTCACCGAGGACACACCATGAAAATCAGCGGCAATACCATCTTCATCACGGGCGGCGGTTCGGGCATCGGTCGCGGTCTCGCCGAAGCTCTTCACGCCAAGGGCAACAAGGTCATCATCGGCGGACGTCGTCGCGGCCATCTCGATACCGTCGTCGCGGCGAACCCGGGCATGAGCGCCGTACAGCTCGATGTCTCTGATGTCGCCGACATCGAGCGGGTCGCAAAACAGCTTATTGCGGAATTCCCGACACTCAACGTGCTGATCAACAACGCGGGCATCATGGAACTCGACCGTGCGGTCGGTCGCCTGGACGATGCGCAGATGGTGTCGACGATTACCACCAACCTGATGGGCCCGCTGCGCCTGACTTCGGCCCTCATCGACCATCTCAAGAAAAAGCCCGATGCGACGGTGATCTACAACAGCTCGGTGCTTGCCTTCGTGCCACTCGCCTTCACGGCCGTCTATTCCGCCACCAAGGCCGCGCTGCACTCGTACGTTCTTTCGCAGCGCTTCCTGCTCCGCGAAGACGGCGTCAAAGTGCTCGAGATCGCTCCGCCGTGGGTTCGCACGGAACTGATGAATAGTCAGGAAGCTGAGCTAGCCATGCCGCTCGATGAGTTCATTGCCCAGACCATGGCCGTGCTGGAGACGGACGCAGACGAGATCCTCGTTGAAGGCGCACGCCCCCTTCGCAACAACGCGGGCCCCGCGGAGCACGGGCTCGTCGACGGCTTCAATACGCAGGTATCGAGCATCTTCGGCGGCGGTTGATAACGGAAGGCCGCCCGTCAGTAGGGCAGGCGGCCAAGACCGGCATCGATGGCTAACTCCGCGATGAGATGATCGACGACGGCGCGCGCGGCGGCGCGTGTCGCTCGTCCGAGCGGAAAGTACGCAAAGAC
The DNA here is from genome assembly GCF_056401735.1 of Luteibacter sp. P4_D7_3. Lineage (NCBI taxonomy): Bacteria > Pseudomonadati > Pseudomonadota > Gammaproteobacteria > Lysobacterales > Rhodanobacteraceae > Luteibacter > Luteibacter sp. P4_D7_3. The sequence continues at coordinate 5,222 of NZ_JBFUIT010000064.1, read as the reverse complement.
GGGTATTTCCTCGGTGCGCCAGTCGGTGAGTATCTGAACCAGTGAGCCATCGGCGAGCTCGCGCCGACATGCCCAACCTGTCGTCGACGTAATGCCCATGCCGGAAACAACGGCGGCGACCGCGCCTTCGCTCTCGTTGGTGCTGAAGTGCGAGCCGAGCTCAATCGTCCTGACGTCATCGTCGCGCTCGAACCGCCAACCCCTGGGCACCATCGACGCGGGTCCGGAAACAATGCGATGGCTGACGAGGTCGTCGGGAGAGGTGGGCGTTCCCGCTGTCGCGAGGTACGCAGGCGACGCGATGATCACCCTCGGAATCACGGCCAGCTGCTTGATCGTGCCGCTCGCGTCTGGCTTCGACCCGACGCGGATCGCGACATCCACGGCATCGCGCACGAGATCCTGACGACGGTCCTCGAGCAGGAGCTGGAGTTCCACGTTGGGGTACCTGGTCGAAAACGATGCAAGGCGCGGAATGATCTCGCGTATGGCGATGCTCAGTGACATGCTCATGCGTATGAGGCCGCGAAGGTCACCGCCGTCGCGCACACTGTGCTCGGCGTCGTCGAGCGCGAGCAGGATCGGCTCCATGCGCGCGAGAAATTCCGAACCGGTCTCCGTCGGGACCACGGCACGCGTCGTCCTTGAAAGCAGACGTACCCCGAGGTCCGATTCAAGGTCTGCGATGATCCGCGAGGCCTGCGACTGCGACAGCCCGCACTCGCGCGCTGCAGCAGAGAAGCTGCCGAGCCTGGCGACACGCGTGTACAGCTTGAGCGCGAAGATGTCTTTCATGCCGGAATCCCGAACCCCGCGGATTGAGGTCTCGCCTGCATGGAAGATAGCGGAATCCGAGCGCTGCCGGTCAGTCACCGGCCTAATCCTGTTCGGGACCAGCTTCCCGGTTACAGCGCCCGGTACATGAGCAGGTCGCGCTGGGCGTCGCCACCGACTTGGAAAATATGCTCACCCACTTCGACGAAACCGAACTTCGCATAGAAGCGGACGGCTCGCGGGTTGTTCTCCCAGACGCCGAGCCATACGCCATTAGCTCCACGCTTCGTAGCGTCGTCGAGCGCAGCATCCATGAGCAGCGCCGCGACGCCCTTTCCATGCCAGGGCGCATCGACGTAGATACGATGGAGCTCTACCGCCCTAGATTCCGGAACGCAGGCCGGACGTTCGCCGGAGCGTACTTGCGCGAAGCCGGCGATTGACGCGCCGTCGGTACAGAGCAAGGTCGTGATGTCCGGATCGACAATCTCCGCGCGCTGGATCGCTTCGCGGTAGCTGTTCCGGCAATGCTCGGCCATGTGCTCTTCGGCGGTGGACTCGCCGAAGGTGGCGCGGAACGTGCGCTCCATCACCTGAGCTAGCGCCGCCGCCTGGTCGGCGGTCGCGATGCGAAGTCGAAAGGTGGTCATCGAATCTCCAACGCCGTGCGGTGACGGTCAGCAGGGCTCGGCGGCCGCTTCGGAGATCGTCCGCTTCTCGGCGGCAACCGATGCCGCCCAGATGCCCAGACCCGCCAGTGCCAACAAGCTGCCGACCCAGCCGGGCGATGTCCAGCCGTAGCCGCCTGCGATGGCCAGGCCACCGAGGAATGGGCCCAGCGCGTTCGCGGTGTTGAATGCGGAATGATTGAGCGACGCGGCAAGGCCCTGCGCATCACCCGCGACGTCCATCAGGCGTGTCTGCAGCACCGTACCCAGGGCACCACCGATTCCAATGCAGAACACGTCCAGGCTGAGCAGCCAGATGTTGCCGGTAGTGAATGGGAAGATGGCAAGGAGCACCATGCTCCAAACCAGCAAGACGCCGGCTGTGCGCATGAGTGCGCGGTCGGCGAAGACGGGAACGACCATATTGCCGATGGTCATGCCAACGCCGAAGACACCCATCACCCAGGGCACCGAGGACAGCGGCATCTTCGTCACGTTGATCAGGATGTCCGCCAGGTACGTATAGACGGCGAACATGCCGCCGAAACCGATCGCACCGATGGCGAGCGTGTACCAGACCTGCGAACGCTTCAGGGCACTGAGTTCGCGCAGCGGGCTGGCCTTTGCATCGGACGGCGTGTTCGGCGCGAAGATCGCGACGGCGGTCATCGTCAGCACACCGAGTACGGCGACCAAGGCGAAGGCCCAGCGCCAACCGACCGCCTGGCCCAGCCAGCTGGCCAGCGGCACGCCGACGACGGTCGCGACGGTGAGCCCGAGGAACATCTGACCTACCGCGCGCGTGCGCCGGTTTGCAGGCACCAGCGAAGACGCGACCAGCGCGGCCACGCCGAAATACGCCCCATGCGGCAAGCCGGCGAGGAACCGGAAGACCAGCATCCAGTGGTAGTTCGGCGACAGCCCGGTGAGGCCGTTGAACACGGTGAACATGGTCATGAGGATCAGCAGCAACCGGCGCCGCGGTACGCGCGCACCGAGCACGGTCATCACCGGCGCGCCGACCACGACGCCCAGCGCATACGCGCTGATGGTGTGACCGGCGGTGGGTGCGTCGATGCCCAGGCCCTGCGCGAACAGGGGAAGCATGCTCATCGAGGCGAACTCGGTCGTCCCGATGGCGAAACCACCGACGGCGAGCGCGAGGATGACCAGGCCAACGTGCGGCGCGCGGACGGGCGGGGTACCCGGATCGAGGGCGGGTGCGGAAGCAGACATGGAGGACTCGGGACGTGGGGGTCCGGCGCGTGGTGCGCCGCAGCATACGCCTAGGATACCCCTTGCATGCGCTTGCACCAAGCGCATCTCAGAAGCGCCTCACCCCACCCCGTCATCGCGGATGAGATCGATAAAGGCGCGCAGGGCGGAGGTCACCCTGCGCTGCCGCGGGTAATACAGCATGAAACCCGGATACGACGGGCACCAGTCCTCGAGTACGCGAACCAGCCGGCCGTCCTCGATGAACTGGGTGACCTGGTCTTCGAGCACGAAGGTCAGGCCCACGCCGGTCAGCGCCAGGTCCAGCGACAGCCGGAAGTCCGCGAAGGTCAGCCGGCCCGGCACATCGACGTCCAGCTTGCGGCCCGCCTGCTCGAACTCCCACTTATAGATACGCCCACTGGGGAATCGGAACCGTATGCACTCATGACGCATCAGGTCGTTGGGGTGCAACGGCGTGCCGTGGGTCGCCAGGTAGCCCGGCGTCGCGACGCAGACGCTCCGATGGGGGCCGCCGATCGGCACCGCGATCATGTCTTCGGGGACCTGCTCGAGAAAGCGGATCCCGGCATCGAACCCCGAGGCCACGATGTCGATCAGGCCATCGTTGTCCACCGCCTCGAAGCGCACATCCGGGTAGGCCGCCAGGAACCGTGGCAACAGCGGCGGCAGGATCAGCTGGGCGGTGATCCGCGGCATATTGATCCGGAGCGTGCCGGAGGGCGCGGCGCGGAAGTCGTTCATCTCCTCCAGCGCATCACCGACATCGCGAAGGGCTGGCTCCAGGCGCTCGAGGAGTCGCTGCCCGGCCTCCGTGAGGGAGACGCTTCGCGTGGTCCGGTGGAACAGCATGACCCCGAGCCGCTCCTCGAGCCCGCGGATCGCGTAGCTGATCGCGGACGTGGACAGGGTCAATTCGGCCCCTGCCTTGCGGAAGCTGGCATGGCGCGCCACGGAAGCGAAGGCGGCGAGGTGGGAAAGGTTGTCGGGTCGCATGATTGTGAAGGATATCTCAACGGCTCGTCCCGGAATCCCCGCTGGCCGCGCCATTCCAGCGGACGTATTGTTGTGGACTACCGATCAAACTCTCAACGATAAGGATGACTGCCATGATCGACGTCCGCGGATTTGCCGCCAAAAGCGCAACGACCCCCCTCGTCCCCTTCACCTTCCAGCGCCGCGAGCCGGGCGAGCACGACGTCCGCATCGAGATCCTCTATAGCGGCGTCTGTCACTCCGACCTGCACCAGGCCAAGGGTGACTGGGGCAACTCCACCTTCCCGATGGTCCCGGGCCACGAGATCGTCGGCCGCGTCGTTGCCGTCGGTTCGGCCGTGAAGAAGTTCAAAGTCGGCGATTTCGCCGGCGTGGGCTGCATGGTCGACTCCTGCCGCACCTGTGAATCGTGCAAGCAGGACCTCGAGCAGTACTGCCTGACCCACACCAGCTTCACCTACAACGGCACCGAGCAGGACAAGACCACGCCGACCCAGGGCGGTTATTCCACCGAGATCGTCACCGAAGAGCGCTTCGTGGTGAAGATCTCCGAGAAGCTCGACCTCAAGGCGACGGCGCCGCTGCTGTGCGCCGGCATCACCACCTACTCGCCGCTGCGTCACTGGAAGGTCGGCAAGGGCCAGAAAGTCGGTGTGATCGGCCTCGGCGGTCTCGGCCACATGGGCGTGAAGTTCGCCAAGGCGATGGGCGCGCACGTCACCATGATCACCACCTCCGCTTCTAAGGGTGAAGACGCCAAGCGCCTCGGCGCCGACGCTGTGCTCCTGTCCACGGATGCGGAAGCAATGAAGGCGGCGGGTGCCAGCTTCGACTTCCTGCTCAACACGGTGCCGGTGTCCCACGACATCAACCCGTACACCAACCTGCTCAAGCTCGACGGCACCATGGTGCTGGTTGGCGCGCTCACGCCCCTCGACGGCGTGGTCGGTGGCAGCCTGATGCTCCCGCGTCGCACGATCGCCGGTTCGGCCATCGGCGGCATGGCCGAGACCCAGGAAATGATGGACTTCTGCGCAGAGCACAACATCGTTTCGGACATCGAAGTCGTCGACATGGCGTCGATCAACGAGACCTATGTGCGCCTTGCGAAGAACGACGTGCGCTATCGCTTCGTCATCGACATGGCCACCATGCCGGCGTGATCGAAGCTGTCCATGAAAGCGTGAGGTAACACCCATCGCCGGCGGAGCCGGCTCCCACAAGTTCGTCGCGACCCACGAGGTTGCAGTGTCCCTGTGGGAGCCGGCTATGCCGGCGATGCTCTCGATCGGTAGGAGTCGATTTGCGGTGGTCTAATTTTCCTGGACACCCATGTAGGAGCAAAATCCCTACCGAGGTGAATCATGGGATATCGACCGATCGACCCGGCGCTCAAGCGCCGGGCGGTGTGTTTAGTACTGGATGAGAACCGCTCCGTGCCTGCCGTGTGCGGGCTGCTTGGGCTTGGCCCGACGGCTTTGCGGCGCTGGGTCGAGCAGGAGCGGCAGCTGCGTGCCACGCCGCCACCGACGCCCGAGCAGGTGGCTA
>NZ_JBFUIT010000063.1:0-16020 GCF_056401735.1 Luteibacter sp. P4_D7_3 | reverse complement strand
GGTGGGGGTGGCGGCAAGGGAATCCGGCTCGCGCTGGTCACGGTCGGGGTGGTCGCCGTCCTGCTCGCGGTCGGTGCCGGTGCATGGGCCTTCATCACCCATCGCCCGGTCGAGGTAAAGACCGCTACGGCCGTGTCGCCCTCTGCCAATACGGAGGCCGGGGCGGTGCTCCAGGCCACCGGGTACGTGACGGCTCGCCGCCAGGCAACTGTCTCCGCGCAGATCACCGGCGCCCTGACCGAAGTGCTGATCGAAGAAGGCGACCGTGTAAAGAAGGGTCAGGTGCTGGCCCGCCTCGAGGACAACGCCCTGCGCGCCAGTCTGGACGCTGCCCGGGCAAGCGCGGCGGCGGCCCATGCCACCGTGGCCCAGACCCAGGCCCAGCTCGACCAGGACTTGCGCGACGCCGACCGCGCCGAGGCGCTCGTCGGGCGCGGCCTGGTATCCAAGCAGGTATCGGAACAGGCCCGCACCCAGGCAAACACCTTTCGCGCGCAGCTCAACACGGCGCGGCGCCAGGCCGACTCCGCCGATGCGCAGGTCCAGGTCGGGCAGGTCAACCTCGACTACACCGTGGTTCGCGCCCCGTTCGATGGGGTGATCACGGACAAGGCGGCCCAGGTCGGCGAGATCATCTCGCCCCTCTCGGCCGGCGGTGGTTTCACGCGGACCGGCGTCGGCACCATCGTCGACATGGATTCGCTTGAGATCGATGTGGACGTCAACGAGGCCTATATCGGCCGCGTGCAGCCGGACATGCCTGCGGAAGCCGTCCTCGACGCTTATCCCGACTGGAAGATTCCCGCCCATGTCATCGCCATCGTGCCGGCCGCCGATCGTGGCAAGGCCACCGTGAAGGTACGCGTCGCGCTGGAGCACAAGGACGGCCGCATCGTCCCCGACATGGGCGTGCGTGTTTCCTTCCTCGAGCGTCGGGCACCGGCCCAGTCCGTGGCGCCAAAGGGGGTCTTCGTTCCCGCCGCGGCCGTCGTGCAGCGCGATGGCCATGACATCGTTTTCGTCATTGCCGACAACACAGCGAAGCGCCGGCCCGTGACTTCCGTGAAGCCGGCCAGCGGCGACATGCGCCTGGTTACCGACGGCGTGACCATGGGCGAAACCGTCGTCGTCGCACCGCCCGAATCCCTCGCCGACGGCACCGCCGTCAGCATCGCTAAAACCTCACCCTGACGCGTCCGGAGACATAACGATGGCTACCCTGATCGACATCCAGGATCTCTCGAAGGTCTATGAGCGCGGCCGGCAGAAGGTCGAGGTGCTGCACGGTGTGAACCTGAAGATCGAGGAGGGTGATTTCCTCGCGCTGATGGGACCATCGGGCTCGGGCAAGACCACCCTGTTGAACCTGATCGGCGGGCTGGATACGCCGACCGGCGGCAGCATCACGGTCGCCGGCGAACGTATCGATCAGCTCGGCTCGGGCGCGCTGGCCAAGTGGCGCGCCGCGCACGTCGGGTTCGTCTTTCAGTTCTACAACCTCATGCCCATGCTTACCGGCCAGCGCAACGTGGAACTGCCCTTGCTGTTGACCAAGCTGTCGGCGGCACAGCGCAAGCAGAACGCGTCCATCGCACTGCAGCTGGTCGGTCTTTCCGATCGTGCCACGCACAAGCCCTCCGAGCTTTCCGGCGGTCAGCAGCAGCGCGTGGCGATCGCGCGCGCCATCGTGTCCGATCCCACGCTGCTGGTCTGCGACGAGCCGACAGGCKATCTGGACCGCCAGTCTGCCGAAGACATCCTCGGGCTGCTGCGTGAGCTCAATCGGGAGCACGGAAAAACCATTGTCATGGTGACCCACGATCCCAAGGCGGCCGAGTACGCCAACCACACGCTGCATCTCGACAAGGGTTCCCTTGTCGAGCAAGCCGTGGCCTGAGCGAGGAATGCCGGCATGAAATACATGCATCTCATCTGGGCAGCGTTGTTCCGGCGCAAGTCCCGCACGTTCCTCACCCTGGTCTCGATCCTCGCCGCCTTCCTTCTGTTCGGCATGCTCGACGCCACGCGTGCGGCTTTCGACTCAGGTGACAGCGTAATCGGTGTGGATCGCCTGATCACCACCTCGCGTTACTCGATCATCCAGTCCCTGCCGGCGAGCCTGCAGACGCGCATGGAGGCCATCCCCGGAGTGAAGTCCGTGGGCTATGCGAACTGGTTCGGTGGCATTTACCAGGACCCGAAGAACTTCGTGCTCAGTTTCGCCGTCAGCGACAACTACCTCGACATCTACCGCGAGATGGAATTGCCGGCGGATCAACGCAAGGCTTTCGAGACGACGCGGACAGGTGCCGTCGTGGGCGAAGCGTTGGCGAAACGTTTCGGCTGGAAGGTAGGCGACAAGATTCCCCTGCAGTCGACGATTTTCCCTCAGCGTAACGGTGACAAGACCTGGCCGTTCGACATCGTCGGCATCTACACGCCAGCCAAGGGCGCCGCCAACGGCACGGACCAGCAATTCTTCTTTCATCACAAGTATTTCGAAGATGCCAACGCGTTCCACAGCGTCGGTACGACGGTGGGCTGGTACGTGGTGAAGCTCACCTCCGCCGACAAGGCGGACAGCGTGGCAAAGGCAATCGATGCCTTGTCGGCCAATTCGGACCATGAAACCAAGACGCAGACGGAACAGGCTTTCAACGCCTCGTTCGCCAAGCAACTCGGCGACATCGGACTTATCGTTTCGGCGATCATGGGCGCGGTGTTCTTCACGCTTATCCTGCTGACCGGAAACACCATGGCGCAGGCCGTACGCGAACGCACGAACGAACTCGCCGTCCTGAAGACCATCGGCTTCTCCAGTCAGAGCGTGCTCGGCATGGTGCTTGCGGAAGGTGTGCTGCTGCTGGTCCTGGGCGGCGTGCTGGGACTGGCGGCTGCCGGAGTCGTGGTGCCTATCGTCACGACGATGAGCGGCGGCGCGCTCAACCTACCGCCCATCGGTGCTTCCACGTGGATCCTCGGTCTCGTGTTGATGGTGGTGATCGGCGCGCTCGTCGGTGCCTTGCCTGCCATCCGTGCGATGCGTCTCAACATCGTCGACGCGCTCGCCGGGCGCTGAGGAATACGACATGAAATCGATGAAGAAACTCGGCTTCGGCCTGTTGATGCTCCTGATCGTCGCCGCTTTCCTCGCGCTGTGGATCGCACTGCCGTGGCAAGGCATCGCGGCGCTGGCGGTGATCCTCGTGCTGTGGATGGCGCTTACCCGACGTGGCCGGCAGACTTGGCAGGTGACCCGTGTGGGACTCGCCACCGTGACCCAGCGACTGGGTTCGTCATCCGTCGTGGTGGTCGGGATTGCCGGTGTCGTCGGTGTACTCGTGGCCATGCTCGCGATGAGCGACGGCTTCGCCGAGACACTCCGCTCCACCGGCAACGACCGCACCGCCATCGTGCTGCGCGGCGGATCGCAGGCGGAGCTCAACTCCATCCTCGATCGCGACAGTGCCAACGTCGTGATGCAGGCGCCGGGCGTAAAAAAGGATGCGCAAGGCAAGCCGATCGCGTCGGGCGAACTCGTGGTCGTCGCCAACCTGCCGCGCAAGGGCGACCCGAACAGCGATTCCAACGTGCCGATTCGTGGCGTGAGTGACGATGTCTGGACGCTCAGGGACCAGGTGAAGATCGTCGAAGGTCGGAAGTTCCGACCCGGCCTGGGTGAGATCATCGTTGGCAAAGGGGCGAAAGCGCAGTTCGACGGTATCGATGTCGGCAAAACCCTCCGCCTTGTCGGGCAGACCTGGACGGTGGTCGGTGTGTTCGAATCCCACGACGCCCTCGAGTCTGAGCTGTGGGCCGATACGCAAAGCGTGGCCTCTGCCTATCGGCGCGGCAGCAGCGTGCAGTCGGTCACGGTCATGCTGGACTCGCCCGCCGCCTTCGACACCTTCAAGGCCAACCTCGTCGCCGATCCGCGGCTCAAGGTGGACGTCAGCACGACACAGGATTACTTCAGCAAGCAATCCGAAGGCCTGACCAAGGTGCTGCGCGCGGTGGGCATTACGGTGGGCGTCATCATGGCCATCGGTGCGATCTTCGGGGCGCTCAATACGATGTTCGCCGCGATCCAGGCACGGGCCCGCGAGATCGCCACGTTGCGTGCCATCGGCTTTCGCGGGGTCCCCGTCGTGGTCTCGGTCATGCTCGAAACGATGATGCTCGCCCTTCTCGGTGGACTCATCGGGGCGGGCGTGGTGTGGCTCGTCTTCAACGGCTATACCACGTCGACGCTTGGCGCCAACTTCAGCCAGGTGGTGTTCCGCTTCCATGTCAGCGGAGAACTGCTGTGGACGGGCATCAAGTGGGCGCTCGCCATCGGGTTCATCGGCGGGCTGTTCCCGGCACTGCGTGCCGCGCGCGTGCCGGTCACCACGGCACTGCGCGAACTCTGAGGCGAACCCCTGCGCGAAGCCCTAAAAGACTTCGCTTCGTTCGTGCAGGCCCGCCTCGCTTTGCTCGATGCAGGCGTGTGCATGCATCAGCCATCGACCGCCGCGGTCGAGGCAGGCGTCGTACTCCAGGTAATCCGCGACGGGCGAGGAGGCGCCCGTCGCTGGCCCCTCCCTAAAGGTCTGGCACGAGGCCACGGCGAGGATGGCGATGCCGAAGAGGGTGCCGCCGCGTGCGCAGCACAGGTACACGCGCCGCGAACACCGCGACGATTTCGGGGTAAGACGGGACATCGGGCGCTCCTGCGACTGAGAACCCGAGCCTAGGTGTCGCTATCGCGGACAAACATCGAATAATTCTGAAAAGTGCCCTACATGGGCCATTTATGCGACGGATTTCACAAACTGCGGCCTTCAGGCCTTGCGCGTACGCATCATTGTGATAATGCCGACGCCCACCAGGATGATGGCCATGCCGGCCAGATCGAAGGGACCGACATGTTCGCCGGCCACGGCGACGCCGAACAGCACAGCCACCGGTGGGTTGACGTAGGCGTAGCTCGTGGCCAGCGCCGGGCGCACTGTTTTCAGCACGTAGAGGTAGGCGCTGAAGGCGACGATGGAGCCGAACACGATGAGGTAGCCCAGGGCGACCGTGGCGCCGACCTGCGGATGAGCGGGGAAACGCTCGCCATGAAGCAGGGCGATGATCGAAAGCGAAACGCTTGCACAGAGCATCTGCGCCGCGGTGTTCATCGGCCCCGACGGCATGTCCTGGCGCTTGGACCACACCGAGCCGAAGGCCCACGCCATGGCGGCACAGATCAGTGCGATCGCACCGAGCGGTGACCCGGACAACCCGGCGCCGAGATTGAGCACGACGACGCCGACGAAACCCAGCATCAGGCCGATCGTTTCTCCACGGGTGGGCCATTCGCGATAAAGGCCGCCGAACACCGCCGCGAACAGCGGCATGCTCGCCACCGCGACCGCGGCGATACCCGAACTCACCGATTGCTCGGCGAAACAGACCAGTCCGTTCCCACCAGCGAGGAGCAAGGTGCCGACGATGGCTGCGTTCTTCCACTGGCGGGCCGTCGGCAACGTGACACCACGCAGGCGCAGCACGGCGAACAGCACCACACCGGCAATGGCGAAGCGGATCGCCGCGAGCATGAAGGGGGGATAGCTCACCAGCGCATAGCGAATGCCGAGATAAGTCGAGCCCCAGATCAGGTACATCGACAGCAATGACAGCGGCACCAGCCAGCGGGGGCTGGCGGCGGCGGGAGCTTCTTGCGCGGTACAGGCGGCGTCGGACATGGGCGATCCAGGGTGAATCCGGAACGATATCGTCGCCGCGGGTGCGGCGGTAGCGAAACGTTCGAAGGTCAGCCTTGAGCGGCGCTCATGGCACGCTCCGTGGCCAGCAGTTGCCGTTTGATTTCCATGCCCCATCGCCAGCCGCCGAGGCTGCCGTCTTCGCGGATGATCCGGTGGCAGGGGACCAGCAGGGCGAGCTTGTTGCTGCCGCAGGCGCGACCGATGGCTCGCGCGGCCTTGGGTACGCCAAGTTTGGCGGCGAGCTCGCCGTAGCTCAGGGTTTCGCCGCGCGGTATCCGCGTCAGCGCATCCCAGACGCGCCACTGGAATGCGGTCGCGGCCACATCGATGGGCGGCATCGCCGGCGTGTCGCCGTCATCCCAACCGAGATCGCGGGCGACGCGAGCGATCACGGCGTCGAGCCATTCGTCGCGACCTTCGTCCACGCGCTCGCGTTCCGCGAGGGGAAATTCATCCGCGAGCCGCGTTTCCAGGGCGGTATCGTCATCGCCGAGCGTGACCGAGCAGATGCCTTTCGCCGTCGTGGCGACCAGCAGGCGGCCGAGTGACGTACCGGTGGTGGTGTAGCGGATCGAGGCGCCCGCGCCGCCTGCACGGTAGCTGGCTGGCGTCATGCCGAGCCGGCGGTCGCTTTCCTCATACACGCGGCTGCCGGAGCCGAAACCGGCCTCATAGACGGCGTCGGTGACCGCGGCACCGTCACGAAGCGCCTCGCGGAGCTGGCCAAAACGGCGCGCGCGGGCGTACTCGGCCGGACTTACCCCGTAACGGCGACGGAAGGCGCGTTGCAGATGGGTGGGGCTGAGCCCTGCGACGGCCGCAAGCGTGGCGAGGTCGCTGGCGCCGTCCTCGCTGTCGAGCGTGGCGCGGGCACGTTCGAGAGCATCGTCGGTGGCGCTGTGCATGAACTGGACCTGGGTTTTCATCGTGGTCTCCACTCGTTGGAGACCAGCGTAGGCGGGGCGAAGCCCCGTCACCATCCGCTTCTTGCGCGCGGTTTTAGTGGTGGACCGGATCGCGCTGGTGGATCACCACGAACTCGCCCTCGAGGACCTTGGGATCGTCGGTGGGGCGCGTGACTGACGGCTGGGCTGCCGCGGGACGGCCACCGCGGGCAAGCTTCCACTGGCGCACGGCCAGGAACACCAGGCCACCGGCCAGCAGGACGCCGATGACGACCACGCCGAACACCAACAGGACGCCGAGCACGGCCAGACCGGCCACGACGGACAAGGCGCGGGCGAGCGGATTTCGCGAGCGGCGAACGGGCGGGAAGACGAAGCGCATTGGTTAAAAATCCGTATGGCACAATGACATGCGTGGTTCCCCTTTACCTTGGGGCAACCCACCCCCACAGACAAGTGCCATGACTCCTAACGCCGATACCCCTCCCCTCTGCCTCCTGGCGGACATTCCCGACGGCAACGCCATCGAGGTCGACGCCGTCGTCAACAGCGAGGTGGAGTCGCTCATGGTCTACCGGCATGGCGATGAGGCTCGCGCCTATTTCAACGTCTGTCCGCACGCGGGCCGGCGGCTCGATTACGCGCCGGGCCGGTTCCTCGTGCGCAACGGGACGATCATCTGCGCGGCGCACGGCGCCACCTTCACGGCCGACACCGGCGACTGCACTGCGGGACCCTGCCGGGGCGATCGCCTGCGTGCGGTACCGGTGACGGTGCTCGATGGCGCGGTGCGGCTGACCTGAGAAATTYCGCGGCTCAGCGGCTGCCMCTAGCGGCTGCCCTTAGCGATACATGAAGTTGATCGTGACCAGGGTCAGGGTCAGCACGATGATCGTCAGGGGCAGGCCGACGCGCAGGAAATCCCGGGCGCGGTAACCGCCCGGGCCGGCCACCATCATGAGTGCCGGATGGCCGGAAGGCAGCAGGAACGTATTCGACGAGGATACGGCCACGATGAGCGCGTAAGCCGAGGGGTTACCCCCGGTGCTCACCGCCACGCTGATGGCGATCGGCACCATCATCACGGTCGCGCCCACGTTCGACATGACCTGCGAGAACATCAGGGTGAGTACGGCGATGGACAGCTGCAGGGTCCACTGCGGCGCATGGCCGAGCACGGCCAGGACTTCCTGGGCGATCCACGAGGCGGTGCCGGTGGAATCCATCGACCAGCCCAGCGGAATCAGGCAGGCCGTGACGAAGATGGTCTTCCAGTTGATGGCCTTATAGGCCTCGTCCATGTTCAGCACGCCGGTGAGAAGCATGCCGACGGCACCGGTCATCATTGCCACGGACAGGTCGAGGTGGGTGAACAGTGCCAGGCACTTCGCCAGCACGAAGAAGAAGACGGCTTGCCAGATCTTGCCGGGACGCGCCTCTTCCTTGGGCACGTCCGTGACCACCACGAAGTCGCGGTCTTCCTCGGCCAGTATCAGGTCGCGCCACTTGCTGTGCAGCACCAGCGTGTCGCCGGCGCGCAGGCTTACCGAGCGGACGTCCTCGCGGAAGACTTCGTCGCCGCGATTCACCGCAAGCACGGAAATACCGAAGCGCTTGCGCAGGCGCAGTTCGCCGACGGTTTGCTTGATGAAGCGCGAGCTCGGCGGTACCACCGCCTCGGAAATACCGGCGCGCGTGGTGTTGAATTGCTCGCCGAGCTGGCGCATGCGCATGGATACGCGGCATAACTGGTTGTTCGCGAACGCATTGATGGCGTCGCGAGGGGCCAGTACGCCGAGCACCGTACCGACCCAGATCATCTGATCGGACGGTGGCGCGACACGGCTCTCGTTGCCGTTCTTGATGGCCAGGATGAGCGGAGCTCCGTGCAACTGCTCCACTTCGCCGATGCTCATGCCGACCAGCGGACTCTCCGCCGTGACGGTGAGTTCGGCGGTTTCACCGACGATGCCATAAGTATCGGCGAAGTAGCTCTCCGTGCGGCCAGGTGTCACCTTGAGGCGATCGTCTTCGCGCTCGGGCAGGAGCTTGCGGGTGAACAGGTAAAAGAACAGCACGCCAACCACGGCCAGTACCAGACCCACCGGGGTCACGCTGAACAGGCCGAACTTCGGGATGGTGTGCGCGCCCGGAGGCAGGTTGCTGTTCGCGCTGGCGATCAGGTCGTTGAGGACGATCAGTGGCGAGTTGGCGATCAGCGTGGTGTTGGTGGCGGTGAGGATGCAGAACGCCATGGGCAACAGCAGGCGCGACATCGGCACGCCCGTACGGGCGGACAGGCGGCTGGTCACGGGAATCATCAGTGCCGCCAGCGCCTGGCTGGGAATGACCGCGCTGAACAGGCTGGTGACGCTGTTCACCACCACCCCCAGTCGCGACTCCACCCCGCGTGCCATGCGCATGACGAAGGCCGCGGTGAGGTTGAGCACGCCGGCGCGGTCGAGGCCCGCGCCCATGATCATGATCGCGATGATCGCGATGACGGCGTTACCGGCGAAGCCGTTGAACACCTGGTCGCCGGGAATCAGGCCGGTCAGGCCGATCGTGACCACGACGAGCAGGGCCACCATATCGGCCCGGATCCACTCCAGAACGAGCATGAGCATGGTGAAGCCCACCAGGCCCAGCACAAGCATCATTTCGGGAGTGAGGGTAAGAGCCACTAGCCGGCTATCCGGATCCGGTCGGTTGGGACGTGCGGTGGCATGGTCTTGCCAGGCGGCGATTGATGCCGCAGGAGTATACGCGTTGGGGGTGGCTCCCGGCTGAAGCGGGCCGTGATACGGCCCGCTTTTCGGGTCCTCAACGACTCAGGTTGCTCAGGGCCAGGTCGATGATCGAATCACCGCGTCCGCTCATTACAGCCTTCAACGCATACAGGCTGAAACCCTTCACCTGCTCGCCGCTGATTTTCGGTGGCATGGACAGTTCGAGGCGATTGCTGACCACGTCAAGAAGGGCAGGGCCGTCGTGCGAAAGCACCTCGGCGACGGCCGAGGGCAGATCACTGGCGCGGGTGACGCGACGGCCGTGGATGCCCATCGCATTCGCCATGGCGGCGAAATCCGGGTTCTTCAGTTCCACGCCGGTTTCCAATAGTCCGGCGGCCTTCATTTCCAGCTCGACGAAGCCCAGGGTGCCGTTATTGAGCACGATCACCTTCACCGGGAGGCCTTGCTGGGCGAGGGTGATGAAGTCACCCATCAGCATGGTGAAGCCGCCGTCGCCTGAGAGCGAGACGACCTGGCGATCCGGATGCGACGCCTGTGCGCCGATGGCCTGAGGCATGGCGTTGGCCATCGAGCCGTGCACGAAGGACCCCAGCAGACGGCGCTTGCCGTTCATGCGCAGGTAGCGCGCGGCCCACACGGTGGGCGTGCCGACGTCCACAGTGAAGATCGCGTCCTCTTCCGCCAGCTCGCTGACCAGGCGCGTGAGCTGTTGCGGATGGATCAGGTCGTGGCCGGGTTCGATCACGGCGAGTTCGTCCAGATCCTGGCGAGCGCGTGTGTAATGCGCGAGGCAGCGATCGAGATGCCCGCTCACGCGCTTGGGTTCGATGCGGGGAAGCAGGGCGCGGATCGTTTCGGCCACGTCGCCGACGACGCCGAGGTCGACGCGGCATCGCCGACCGATATTGCCGGGGCGCAGATCCACCTGGGCAATCTTTGCGTCCTCCGGATAGAACTGCCGGTACGGGAAGTCGGTGCCAAGCATGAGGAGAGTGTCGCAGTCTTCCATCGCGTAGTAGCCGGAGCTGAAACCGATCAGGCCCGTCATGCCGACGTCGAACGGGTTGTCGTACTCGACGTATTCCTTGCCGCCGAGCGCATGCACGATCGGCGACTTCAGGGCATCGGCCAGGGCGATCAGGTCGTCGTGGGCGCCCGCGGTGCCGCGGCCACAAAGCAGGGTGATGCGCTTGCCTGCGTTGAGCAGGGCGGCGAGGGCATCGAGTTCGCGCTCGGCCGGAATCACCTTGGGCTTGGGCGGTAACAGCCCAGCGGCTGGCGTGACCGCCTTCACGAGTGCCTTGCGCATCGCCACGTCGCCGGGAATCACCACCACGGCCACGCCACGCTGGCCCACCGCGGCGCGGATGGCCGAGTCGAGCACATGGGGCATCTGCGCGGGATCGGACACCATCTCGCAGTACACGCTGCATTCCCGAAACAGCTCGGTCGGATGGGTTTCCTGGAAATAGCCGCTACCGATCTCGGCGCTCGGAATATGTGCGGCGATAGCCAGCACGGGAGTGCGCGAGCGGTTGCAGTCGAACAAGCCGTTGATCAGGTGCAGGTTGCCAGGGCCGCAGCTGCCGGCGCAGACCGCGAGTTCGCCGGTCAACTGGGATTCGCCACCGGCAGCAAACGCGGCGGCCTCTTCATTGCGCACATGCACCCAATCGATGCGGTTGCGTTCGCGCAGGGAATCGGTAATGGCGTTGAGGCTGTCGCCGACCAGGCCGTAAATGCGGCGGACGCCGGCTTCTTCGAGGGTTTCCGCAATCAGATCGGCGACGCTTGAAATGGACATCGGGTGGACTCCGTAAGCACGAAGCCCCCCTTATGCCAGCTAACCGGTCAAGGTGTCGTGGTCAAACCGCGCCATTCGTACAAATAATCCCAGACGCCATGGCCGAGCCGCGTGCCGCGACGCTCGAAGTGGGTCTCGATGCGCCACGCGGGGCGCTCGGCGCTCACGCCCGGGCCGACGCGGTTATGCCAGCCTTCGGCGGCTTCCATCGTCTCGCGCATGTGTTCCGCATACGCCTCCCAGTCGGTGGCCAGGTGGAGCAGGCCGCCCGGGGCCATGCGTGAGGCCAACAGCTGGACGAAGGCCGGCTGGACCAGCCGGCGCTTGTTATGGCGCTTCTTGTGCCAGGGATCGGGAAACCAGATGCGGACTTCGGACAGGCTGCCCGCGGGGATCTCGTGCTCGAGGACCTCGACGGCATCGTGCTTGTAGACGCGCACGTTGCTTGCCTCGCGGGCGGCGAGCGCGTTCATCAGGCGGCCGACACCCGGGCTGTGCACTTCCACGCCGATATAGTCGCGAGCCAGATCATGCTCACTGGCCCAGGCGAGCGCCTCCCCGTTGCCGAAGCCGATTTCAAGCACACGCGGCGCCTCGCGGCCGAACGTCGCGCCGAGATCGCGTTCGCTTGCGTGGTAGTCGAGGCCGAAACGGGACCAGTGATCGTCGAAGGCGCGTTGCTGCGCCGTCGTCATCCGGCCTTCGCGCAGCACGAAGCTGCGAATACGGCGGAGGTAGGGCGCGTCGCCCGTGGTGTCGTCGTCGTGCGTCATGTCAGCCGACCAGTCCGTCGATGGGGCTCGACGCCGAGGCGAAGCGCTTGCGTGGAATGCGGCCCGCGCGGAACGCGGCGCGACCGGCTTCCACGGCAAGCTTCATGGCATGCGCCATCAGCACCGGATTTTTCGCGCCGGCGATCGCCGTGTTCATCAGCACGCCGTCGCAACCCAGTTCCATCGCGATGGCGGCGTCCGACGCGGTACCGACGCCGGCATCCACGATGACCGGCACCTTGGCGTTCTCGATGATCTCGAGCAGGTTGTAGCGGTTCTGGATGCCAAGCCCCGAGCCGATCGGCGCAGCCAGCGGCATGATCGCCGCGCAGCCGATGGCTTCGAGGCGGCGCGCGAGGATCGGATCGTCCGAGGTGTAGACCATGACATCGAAGCCATCCGCGACCAGCTTTTCGGCGGCGACCAGTGTCTGCACCACGTCGGGGTAAAGCGTGCGCTCGTCGCCGAGCACTTCGAGCTTGACCAGATTGTGGCCGTCCAGAAGTTCGCGGGCGAGTCGGCAGGTGCGGACGGCGTCGTCGGCGGTGTAGCAGCCGGCGGTGTTCGGCAGCAGGGTGAAGCGATCCGGCGGCAGCGCGTCGAGCAGGTTGGGCTGGCTCGCGTCCTGGCCGATGTTCACCCGGCGGATGGCAAGGGTGACGATCTGCGCGCCAGCGGCTTCCGTCGCCCGACGGGTCTCGTCGAAATCCTTGTACTTGCCTGTGCCCGTGAGCAGGCGCGAGTAGAACGTGCGTCCGGCAACAGTGAGCAGGTCGTCGCCAGCGGGGGAGTAGTGGTTCATGCGGGGTCTTCCGTCGGTGGGCGCGGCTCAGCCGCCGCCAATGGCATGGACGATCTCGACCCGGTCGCCGTCGGCGAGCAGGTGGGCAGCGTGCTCGCTGCGCGGCACGATCTCGAGGTTCACTTCCACGGCCACGCGCTTACCGGCATAGCCGGCGGCATCGAGCAGGGACGACACGGTTGTGCCAGGCGCGCAATCACGCGCATCGCCATTGAGGGTGATATGCATCCGCCGATTGTAACGGGCGGCCGTAGCCGCCGCGAACAGGAGGTCTCAGCGGCCGTGCCCGTAACCGTAGCCGCCGCCGTTGTTACCACCGCTGCGGAGGGGTATGCCCGTGCCGGGTTGGTTGCCGGTGCCCATGCCGGTTCCGGGCTGGGAGGGGCGATTGGCGTTCACGCCGGTGTTGACGGGAATCGGCTGGGGATAGGCATTCCAGCCGTTGTTGCCGTTGCGGTTCGAGTCGCGGTCCTGCCTGGGTGGCGGAGCGACCTTGACCATCGGCTTGCCGGTCGGCGGCTTGGGCTTCAAGACGACGGAACTCGAGTTGCCGGGCGGCTGGTAGCCGTTGCCGCCGTGGCCGCCACCATTGCCGGGGTAGCCGCCATTCCCTGGGTAGCCGCCGTTGCCGGGATAGCCGCCGTGGTCGTGGTCATGACCGTGGCCGTATCCGTTGCCGCCGCCGTTGCCAGGGTAATTGCCATTTCCGGGGTAGTTGCCGTAGCCGCCCGAATAATAGCCACCACCGTTGGTGTTGGCGGTCTGGTTGTCATAGCCGCCGTTGCCATAGGCCCCGCCCTGGCTGTCATAGCCACCACCCGAAACCTGGCCGTTCACATAAAGCCGGGCGGGCTGGGGCAGGGTCCCGGTGCTCACGGTTTCCCGGCGCTCCGGCGTCGAGGGGCCGGAGATATAGCTGACACCGGGCTTGGGCATATCGGCGGTGGACACCGTTCGGGACTGGGCCGAGGTCGCACCGGCCGCGCCCAAAGCCAGCGCTGCGGTGATGGAAAGCGAGAGCAATCGACGCATGGCCCGGACCTCGTAAGAATTCCCTGGCACGATTATGCGCTTGCCGCCGAGGGCCGGCGGGGCGCCTCCCCGGAGCGTTCAGCCGGGCGCCACCTTTCCCCTCACCGCGCTGACGTATTACCATCCCCTGACGACGCGGGTGTAGCTCAATGGTAGAGCTGTAGCTTCCCAAGCTACTGACGAGGGTTCGATTCCCTTCACCCGCTCCATAACCTGCTGTAGCCCTTGGGGCGCAACGGTTGCAGGCAATTAGCGATACCCGGAAACGGCCTTCGAATAGGTATCGTTTTGGGTATCGCCTCATGCCAAAGCCCCTCTTTCTCCATCGCCCCGCCGGACTCTACGTCCGCTTCCGTGTGCCTGCTGACCTGCTTGGCGTCGTCGGCTCCCGCTTCCTCGTCCGCCCTCTGAAGATGGTCAAAGGTGACCACGCCCGGGGGCTCTGCTGGAAAAATCTGGCAGCCGGTCC
Source organism: Luteibacter sp. P4_D7_3 (assembly GCF_056401735.1). Taxonomy (NCBI): domain Bacteria; kingdom Pseudomonadati; phylum Pseudomonadota; class Gammaproteobacteria; order Lysobacterales; family Rhodanobacteraceae; genus Luteibacter; species Luteibacter sp. P4_D7_3. The sequence continues at coordinate 1,729 of NZ_JBFUIT010000063.1, read as the reverse complement.
CTCCGGGATGTATTGATGCGGTTGCATTGAAGGAAGGGACAACATGGACCCGATTGCATTCCTCAAAGACAACTGGCCGCTGGTTGTAGCCAACCCGTGGCCATTCATCAGTGTGGCTGCCATCTGCCTCGTCGCCGGATTCGCGTTCGGGCGCTGGGTTGGCAAGTTTGAGAAAGGTCGGGAGCCGAAGACGGCAGGCAATGACCATGTTGCGTCGGCTGCTTTGCCGCAGTCGTTCGAGTACCCGACTACCGGCGGTGCTGGCCGGAACGTTCTTGCGCCGGAAACCATCGCGGTGTTTGGCAGCAAGACCTATGCCTTCGCGGCAAGGATTCCGGCGGGCAAAAAACTGCGGGTCCGCGTGCGGGGTCAGTTCCTCGGAGACAACGCCCAGCCGGGCGGATGGGGCATGAGCGTTTCTAACAGTGCAGGGTGGCGGTATGACCCCTACGACTTCCCCACCCACACGCAGTGGTACAGCGCGGGGCCTGGCGAGGCTGACCTCGACATCCAGTTTTTCCGTGCCGGGAAAGTCACCATTGAAGGGTTTGAGGACGCCGGCCACGCACCCGCCTGGACGAGAAAACTACGGGTCGAATAGCGCGTTACTGTTGAACAGACGTCCAGATGACAGGGAAGCGGGAACCAGACGCGATGTTGTCAGCCCTGAAGACCCAAAGGTGTCAACGCGGCAATTGCATCGGTCAAACCACCGAAAAGAGCGGGGCAGGGCCCCGCCCGTCTTCTCACCTTGTCATCGAAGGTCCGGCCGCTTGCTGGACGTCCGGCGCCACCTGCTGCGGGACCTGCTGCTGGGTCTGTGCCTGCTCTCGCTGCTGGGCGCTGTTTTGCACATGCGCCAATGATTCCTGGCTGCTTTGGGCCAGTGGTGTCTGGACCGCCTGCATGACGTCGACTTCCACGAACTTCTTGAAGGGGGAGTTGAGCTCGCCCTGGATGGCATAGCCACGGTTGGCGTCGTCCGACAACGCGACATGGTCAATGCGGTTGAAGCCGGCAGCTGTAGCAGCCGAAGTCAGGGAGCCCGCGAAGTTTTGCGTGTGCGGTCCCGGCGCGCGGCCCTGCTCCTGGTCAATTCTTGCCACACAGGTGTGGGCTTGCTCGTAAATCCCGTGGGCCGGATGGCGGGCATCGAGCAGGGTGGGGACATTTTGTTGGGAGGTCGCCTGCAGGTGGCCCTTCGCCTCACCGATGGCGGCCATCGTCGCCGGTCCTGCCACCCCGTCCGGTTTCAACCCGTGCGCTGTCTGGAAGGCTTCCACGGCTTCTTTGGTGTGTGGCCCGAAGTGCTTGTCCGGATGGATGGTGCTGCCGTCTCGCGCCGTGATGCCGAGGGCGGCGAGGTCCGTCTGGAGCGTACCGACGGCGGCGCCACGGTCTTTTTCCCGCAAGACACCGGGGTGGGCGTGGCCTGACGACGCTTGAGCGGGCGCGGCGTGGTTGGCCGGATGAGAGGCCTTCAGGGCAGCCACCTGTTCTTCCGTCATCACGGGCGTCGGCGTGACGGTCCCGGCTTTCCATGACTCAAAGTGGGCGATGCCGTCGAGCAGGGCACTCGTTTCGGCCGCTGTCATGTCCTTGACCTTCTTGCCGTGCAGGTCCTGGCCTTCTGCAGCTGCGACCTTGTAGATGTCGTTGGCCTGTGCCTCGTAGTGCACCGGGCCACTGTAATCGGGTTTCGAATAGTCCCGGATAAGCTCGTCGACAG